>CAZQNI010000218.1:0-3583 GCA_964594255.1 uncultured bacterium
CTTTAAACTTCCTGATATCGCCACATTATCGGTATGTCCTTCAATTTGAATATCCCTTTCAGGCATTTCTTTCAATATATTAGCAATCCTGAGTAAAGTCTCCTGACCTTCATTGCTCAATTCCACCGAACCCGGGGGAAACATTTTTTTGCAGGGAAGAGTAATCGAAATTTCTTCTCTTTCAAGTTCTACCTCAATACCCTCAACCATATCCTTAATATCCTGAACCAAGTAACTTGTTTTTTCTTCTTTATCGAGCGTATCGGCGCTTTCCATACTTCTCTTCAAATCATTAACTATAGAAACAAGAGTCTTATTTTCTTCCTTATATTCAAGTAGTGTATCATACAGCGGAGAGTGTTTTCGCACATAAAAAAATCCAAACAACAACAATAAAAACAAAATAAAAGAAAAATAAAAAATATCTCTTTTCATAAAATCCTCCTAAAAATCAAAATCATCAAGCATTTCAATTGGTTTCTTCACTTCTTTTCTTCCTTCACCATGAAGTTGACACTGGCGCTTAGGTATATTCCCCTTCCTGAATATTTCTTTAACAACATTCGGGCACCTTGAAGTTGCCAATTCCCCGCTTTCCGGACAAATATACCTGAACTCCACACTTTCCGGCACAGGAAATCCTTGGTTCATGGTAGAATCGCAAACCGCCTTCATAAATTCAGTCCATATAGGAAGAGCCAGAGCCCCTCCACTTGCGCCTTTCCCCATACTCTTCGGATAATCGTACCCAACCCAGACGCCTACATTTAATCCTTTAACAAACCCCACAAACCAGGCATTGCTAAAGTCATCTGTGGTACCGGTTTTCCCGGCTGCGGGCTTTTTAAAACCGCTCCTTCTTGCATATGAAGCGGTTCCTCCGGGTTCAAAAACACTCTGCATCATATCCAAAATTATATAGGCTGTAGCGTCTGAAAGAACTCTTTGTTTTACAATTCTATTTTCATAAACGACATTACCGTATCTATCGACAACCTTACGTATAAATATAGGGTTAACCTTCTCTCCTAAATTCGCAATTGTTGAATAAGCCCGGACCATCTCAAGAGGTGTAACTTCAGACACCCCAAGAGCTATCGAAAGAACAGCTTGAATATCACTTTCTATCCCCATCTGATAAGCATATTCAACAACAGAAAAAGGTCCGACTTCCTGACATAGATTTAAAGAAGCAACATTTCTGGACATCTTTAAAGCTGTTCTCAAGGGTATTTTACCCATAAAAGTCTCGTCATAGTTTTTTGGCGCATAAACTTCCCCTCCCAACTCTTTAATCATCGGAAGGTCAAAGACGAAATCCGAAGGTAAAAATCCGTTATCAATAGCCGCAGTATAAAGAAAAGGCTTAAAAGCAGAACCAGCCTGCCTCCTACCCTGAGTAGCTCTGTTATACAGACTATGCTTGTAATCTCTACCACCGATAAGGGAAAGGACGTAACCGGTCGAAGGATCCATAACAACCATTGCGCCCTGTAAATATGAAATATTTTCAGGATGAATAAGAGAATCCGGAATTGATTCTTTCTTTTTGAGATGCCAGTATAATTCGACTCTCCCAAGCCCCCATTCCAGAATACTATCTGCAAGAATCTGCATATCCTGATTCATGGTGGTATAAACCTTATATCCACCCCATGATATATAAGCCCTTCCAAAAAGGTTCTCCATTTCTCTTTTTACTTCATTTATAAAATAAGGACCAATAATTTCTTTTTTTGATTGATCTACAACACTAAGAGATTCCGCAACAGCAGAATCAAGTTCACCTTTAGTAATTGCTCCCTCCTCAAACATCTCGTTCAAAGCCAGATTGCGTCTTTCTATGAATCTCTCATAACTATTATAAGGAGAATAGACCCCTGGAGAACGAAGTAAACCTACAAGAGCTGCCGCCTCGGAAATAGACAGGCTATCAGGTATTTTATCGAAATAATAACGAGAAGCTGCTCCTAAACCATGATTCCCGTACCCCCAATAAATTTCATTTAAATACATTTCAAGTATTTCTTTTTTCGTATATCTTCTTTCAATCAAAAGTGACAGGTATATTTCCTCTACTTTTCGCAGGAGAGTTTTTTTCAAAGTAAGAAAGATATTCCTGGAAAGCTGTTGAGTAATTGTACTGGCTCCCTGTCCCCATTTTCTTCCACCAATCTTTCTGATTAAATTTACCCATATAACCTTTGCCAATCGCCTGATATCTATACCACAATGATCATAAAACCTTTTGTCTTCAAGAGAAACAACCGCAGCGGGGATATATTCCGGGAGAGAATCGAGAATTACAGGAATTCTCCTATGTTCAAAAACTTCCAAAATAAGTTTATCATCTATATCATAAATACCTGTAGAGAGCTTCGGCTCATAGTTCGCCAATGAATCAACGTCGGGCAAACTGCTTAATATTGAAAAATTAATACCAATGACCGCACCAAATACAAAAAACACAATATTTAATACAACAAATCTTCGTTTCCTCAAAGGGAGAAACTTCCTCAAAGAACGAACCTTCTTCCAGAAATTCCTCAAGGTAATAAAACGTTTTTTTCGTAAAGGATATTCTTCATCTCGCGACATTATTTCATTTAAATCCATCATGGAATTATATTAATCCCCTTTACCCCAAAGTCAAGCCACCACCTATTGCGGCAAAGCCGCTCTATAATGTAAAAATTAAATATAAAAATGGAAAATTACAAATCAAAGTTCAAAAATGAATTAAAAAGAACAAATAAAAAGCCCTTTTGAATCTGTTTTTTATCTTTTTAGTTTTTACATTTTAAGATGTCATTTTGCTTTTTAATTTTTAATATTTACATTCCCAAAGGAAGCAATTTCAAAATTTAGGGGAAGACTGTTCATTCTCTGCGATTTCGCGTTAAAGATAAGCAACTTTACTGGTTGACAAAAACTGATTCTTTTGATAATATATTAATATGAAATTACTTTGTAACTATAAAAGTTCAAAGGAAAATAATTATACTCGGGCTCTCGACGTTAAAGAAAAACCTCTGCTGAAATTTTTTAAAACTTCCGAGAGAAGAAAAAACCCAATGCGGTTCTCCCCTATTCCCGAAAGAGAAGTAATAAAACACTTCACAAAGTTATCTAACAAGAACTATCACGTAGACAAAGGGATGTATCCTCTCGGTTCCTGCACAATGAAATACAATCCAAAAGTAGCTGAAGATATAGCAAGTCTGAACGAACTTTCAGAGCTACACCCCCAAGCTCCTGAAAGTGAAATACAGGGTGCTCTTAAAATAATGTTCGAGCTCGGAGAATTTTTAAAAGAAATTTCAGGAATGGATGCAATAACTCTTCAACCCCAGGCTGGTTCTCAAGGCGAATTAACCGGGCTGTTAATCGCATGCGCTTATTTTAATCTAAAAAAAGAAAGCAGAAGAACAGTGCTAATTCCGGACACAGCACATGGTACAAATCCCGCATCTTCCAGTCGAGCCGGATTTAAAATAAAAGAAATAAAATCCAATAAAAATGGAATCTTAGACGTAGAAAACTTAAAGAAATCAATAAATAAAGATGTGGCAGCCCTTATGAT
>CAZQNI010000219.1:0-3582 GCA_964594255.1 uncultured bacterium
CCGTGAAATCGAAAACAGATATTTTGAGCGTAAAAGGTAGATCCTGTTGTTGGGGAAGTTTTTGGGTTTCCTTGGATGATCACCAGGTTGAATATGCCGTAGTTAATGAGGATGTAATAATGGAAATGAGCCTTTCTGGTAATCCTCTCGGACAAATATTGAATATGCAGAGAGAGGTGGTTTTTAATAAAATCAGATAACCCTATATTTTTCTTTTAAAAATTCTGTAATGTAAGACGAAAAAAGGAGTAATGAGTGGGTTTGTTTGGCGGAATAGAAGCAGGGGGGACAAAATTTGTTTGTGCCGTAGGATCAAACCCTGAAGATTTGAGAGAGCCTTTTCGTTTTTGGACGACCACACCAAGTGAGACCATCGACAAGATAATCAAGTATTTTAGAGAGCAAAACAAAAAGGGAAAGATAGAAGCTATCGGCATAGGCTCTTTTGGTCCCCTTGATCTAAACAAAAATTCCCACACTTATGGATATATAACATCTACTCCGAAAATCAAATGGCAAAACACAAATTTTTACGGTAAAATCAAAGAAGCGTTTAATGTTCCCGTAGGTTTTGATACTGATGTAAATGCAGCTACCCTCGGAGAACACCGGTGGGGTGCAGCACGAAACGTATCGGATTTTATTTATATTACAATTGGAACGGGTATTGGAGGTGGAGGAATGATCAACGGAGATTTTTTACATGGATTAGTTCACCCTGAAATGGGACATATTTTTATTCCCCATGACAAAAAAGCTGATCCTTACGACGGAAAATGCCCCTTTCACAAAAATTGTTTTGAGGGTTTGGCATCGGGCACAGCCATAAAAGACCGCTGGGGTAAACCGGGAGAAAAATTAAGCAAAGACCATCCTGCCTGGGAACTTGAATCCAAATATATTTCTTTGGCAGCAATAAATTACATCTGTACGTTGTCTCCAAAGAGAGTCATTCTCGGAGGAGGCGTTATGAAACAAAAACAGTTATTGCCTCTCATTCACAAAAGAGTGAAATCACTACTTAATAATTATATTCAAGTACCAGAAATTACGGACAATATCGAAGAATATATTGTTTTGCCGGAATTGGGAGATGATGCGGGCGTCCTTGGAGCTATTGCGTTGGCTAGAAAAGAATACGAAAAACAGAAGCAATAGCCACGGATTTACACGGATAAACACTGATCCCCCCCTTACCCCTAAATTTATTCTTAGCTAAAAAACCGCAAAGTCTTTTTATACTTTGAAGCAGACTCTAAGTTCTGGCTGTTGTTGGAGCAGGGTTAAAACTATAAGCAAAATGCAAACAGCGAATAGCTTATTTGTTATATGCTCTTTCTTATTTCTTCAAGAAGTTTTTTCGCATGGGGAGCCATGTTGAAAAACTTATTCAATGTTTCGCATTCGTAATCTTCACAATACGCGCAGTTTTTAACACTTTTTTCTATCGCGCAGGCTCTTACTTCACACATATTACAATAACCTATATGCCTTCCCTCTATTGAAGTGCACCCGTCGCAATTTATATCTTCTATTTTGAATTCATGCTTGTATTCATTAGTCCACTCTTTTGCGATTTTCTCTCTTTCTATATCATCGTCGTTTTGTGTTGCAATGAAAGCCGGACATTCGCTACATACAAGACCACAAAAAACAATTGATTTATCCATTTTTCCTCCTTTGCAGGGGATTAATTTCTGCAATGTTTCACGTGAAACATTGTCAGGTTAAAACCGAGATAATGTTTCCTTTGAAAAGCAACTCTTCTTTAAGTCGAAAAATATCTCCGGTATATTTTCCGTAATATAGAACTTTGGCGGCTACTCCCTTTGGTATTTGTTCGGGATTTACGGCTCGAACAAATACCCAGTCGTAATGCTCTTCGATATCTTCCGCTTTAAGTACGAAAGTTTTTATGATTTTGAGATTTAAGTCAAGAGAAAAAGAAATGTACTCAAGAAAAGCCACCGGCTTTTTTTTTGGCTCTAAGAGATGGAGTGTAATTTGTTCTTTTAAGATTTTTAGAGGAATGCTGGCGATTCCTCCTCCCGCTCCGAAATCAAGAATTTTTTCGCCTTCTTTTATTATGCCGTAGGGGAGAAAAGAGGGCAAAAGCAGTTTTTTGAAAACTTCTTCTTTTTTTAATTTTCTTGAGATTAGGTTTATTTTTTTATTCCACCGCATGATTTCTTCAAGATACAGCAACAGCTTTTCTATTTTTTTGTTGTTTGGTTCTATGTTTAATTCTTTTAGGCTTTCTTCGAGAAAATGTTTCACGTGAAACATCAATAATGTATTTTTAAAGATAGTTCTACTTTTGGAGAACCTATTTGGTCGATTGTAAGATCGCTTTCGAAGTTATAAAGCTGAGCGTCTACATAGGCGTCCAGAATTCCAATTGTCCAGACCAAAGCCATCCACCAGGCGATTTCTCTTCTCTTGCCTGGCAAGTTTTGTTTTTCTTCTTGTTCTGCCAGGGACAAAATTGTTTCTCTTTCCAATTCGTTTAATCTTAGTTGTGTCTGAACTCCTCTGTATATAAGGTAGGATTGAGCTCCGCCTACTATTATGCCTTTAACATATCTTTCTGTGTAAAATTGACCTCCGCCTGGGATAATGGTAGTTAATAACATTGCGGTTTTTGCGGATTTAGAAATTATTAAAAGCAAAGAAAACATATTATTTTAAAAAGGCGACTGTGACTCCTTCTCCTCCTTCGTAATGTGGTGGCGTGTCTATGCTTTTCACTCTTGTATCTTTTTTCAACTTTTTGTGAAGCATGTTGCGTAATATCCAGCTCCCTTTTCCGTGGACGATTCTTACTGAATTATAATTCGCAAGGATTGCTTTGTCAAGAAATTTGTCTGCTTCTTTCCATGCTTCCTCTTTTGTCATGCCGCGGACGGAAATTTCAAACGGAAGGTCCAAATTGATATCGTATTTGATTTCAAGGGATTTGTCTGAAGGTTTAATGTTTTCGTTTTTCGTTTCCTTTTCTTTTGCCGGAAGCGAAGCGAAGGTTTTCTTGTATTTTTTTATAGATTCTTTTGAAGCTTTAGTTTCTTGTATTTCTTTAATAGTCCTTTCCACAATAGCGCGTGCCTCGCTTACTATGCTTTCGGCTTTTTCTTTTGCATTGTGTAGAATCTTCTTCTTTTCTTCGTAAGTGTTTTCCAGTTTTTTTTCGTATTCGTTTTTTAATTCCGAAAAGTCTTTTTTAAGTCTAGAAAGCTCTTTTTCTTGTTCACGCAATTTTCTGTTTCTGAGGGAAAGTTCCTCAATTAAGGTTTCTGCTTTGAAGATTTCTGAGTCAACAAAATTCTTTGCGTCGGCAATAAGCCTCTTAGGTAAGCCAATCTTTTCGGCTGTTGCTATTGCCCTTGAGCCTCCCGGAATCCCAATCTGCAGATGATATGTTGGCCCGTTTTCGTATTCCATTGAACCGTTAATCATTCCATCTTGGTCTTCAACATAAAATTTGAGGGGGCTTAAATGAGTTGTGGCAATAACTAGACTTCCTTTATCTTTTAAAGCGTTAAGAAGAGCAATTGATAGAGCGCTGCCCTCGACGGGGTCAGTGTT
>CAZQNI010000220.1:0-3572 GCA_964594255.1 uncultured bacterium
TGCTTTTCAGGAGAGTCGGGCTTTCAAATGATTATCCGGTTGTGGTTTATACGGGTGTTGGCGGAATTAGAGGTTGGGGTGATGGTCTTGAGCAAACGATGGTGGCTTATTCTCTTGCGAGGTTTGGACATAACAAGGTTTATGTTCTGGATGGCGGTCTAATTGATTGGAAAAAAGAAGATAGAAAGCTTACGAAAGAGTTTCCTCTGATCGAAGAGTCTGATTTTGAAGTTAGGTTGAGGAAAGATTACTGGATTGAATATGAAAATTTTAAGAGGATTAAGGATGAGCAAGGTGTTGTTCTCCTTGACGCAAGACCGGAAAACGTTTATGAGGATCAGGGGCCCTGGGGCAAACCCGGACACATACCAGGAGCGATAAATCTTCCGTGGAAAAGTTTAATGGTTGATGGTAATCCTGCTCTTTTAAAAGACAAAGACGAAATTAATAGTATTTTAGAAGGAAAAGGAATAAGCCCGGATAAAACTATAATATGTTCCTGCGGTACGGGTAGAGAGGCGACAAATGAGTTTATTATGTTTAAATTTTTACTTGAATATCCAAACGTGAAGATTTATGAGGGTTCTTTTACCGAATGGTCTTCTTACCCCGAAAACCCTACTGTAACCGGTAAAGATCCACGGTAAAATTAAGGAGGTTTTTTTGATGGAAGAGAGTATTATGGATAAAAATGAAGTTCCCAAGGAGAAGGTCCTTGCAATCGGAGCTGAGGTTTATTCAAGAGTTGTAGGCTATTATCGTCCTGTTGCCAACTGGAATGATGGAAAAAGGGAGGAATTCAAAGACAGGAAATATCTTTCCTGCGAATGTGAAGAGGCGGCTGAGTAATTTACGTAATTTAAATATAAAGGAGAAAAATTGCTTTTCGAGAGAGTCGAGTCGGAAGGTTTAGCGCATTATTCTTATATTTTCGGTCATAACAAAGAAGCTTTTGTAATCGATCCTAGACGTGATGTTGATATTTATCTTTTTTTGGCAACACGTAAAGGTTACAAGATTAAATATATTTTTGAAACTCATCGCAACGAAGATTACGTTGTAGGTTCGCGGGAACTTTCCGAAAAAACGGGCGCGGAGATTTTTCATGCGGATTCGCAATTGGATTATAAATACGGTCATCAGGTAAGCGATGGGCAAGAATTGAAGATAGGTTCTTATAGGATTAAGGCAATTTATTCTCCGGGTCACACTGAAGGTAGTATGAGTTATCTTCTTTTTGACGTTGGCCTCTCTCCCTGGATTCTTTTCTCAGGGGATGCTCTTTTCGCGGGCGATGTTGGAAGGGTAGATTTATTTGGTAAAGGTAAGATGAAAGAAATGGCGCAGATGCTTTACGATACAATTTTCCATAAGTTCTTTTCTCTTGGCGATGGTGTTATTGTTTGTCCCGCTCACGGTGCCGGCTCGGTATGCGGGGGAGAAATTGCAGATAGGCCTTGGACTACTATTGGACTGGAGAAAAAGCTGAATCCTAAGCTTCAATTTACGAAAAAAAAAGACTTCATTAAGAATATATCAAAAGATTTGGATAGGCCCTATTATTTTAAACAGATGGAGAAGTTGAATATGGAAGGAGCTCCTATACTTGGCTCTCTACCGGTGCCTGTTCCGTTTTCTCCGGCTGAATTTTCTAAAGAAAAAGAGGATGCGGTTGTTCTCGATTCCCGTATGGAATCGAGCTTTGCCGGTTCCCATGTTACCGGTTCTATTTCTATATGGGAAGGAGGAATTCCTAATTTTGCCGGCTGGTTTTTGCCTTATAATAAGCCGATACTTCTTGTTAATAAAACAGATGACCCTCTGTCAGTTGTGAGATTGTTGATAAGGCTCGGTTATGATAATATCGCAGGTTATCTATCCGGCGGTATGTTTAGCTGGAATACTTCCGGGAAAGAAAGCGCGTCGATAGAGATAATCAAAGTACAGGATTTATGCCGTCTTCTTGATAAGGGAGCGGAGATCGTAATTCTGGATGTGAGGGGTGAAGAGGAAATAAAGGCAAAGGGAAAAATACCCGATGCTTTAAACATACCGGTTACTCAGCTTTACGATCGGATGGCTGAGGTACCTAAAGAAAAATTCGTTTGCGTTTTTTGCGGAAGCGGGCTTCGTTCTATGATGGCTGCCAGTCTTCTTAAAAAAGAAGGCTGGAAAAATCTAAAAGTAGCTCTCGGCGGTCTTGCCGGGTGGAGTTCAAACACCTGTCCGGTTGGTTTGTAAAAGATATTTTTTCATCTAAAATACAACCGAAATTTTTCGTCCGTTACATTTTATTAGAATAATATAATATATGGATTATCTCCCCTTTTTGTTTGCAATAGAATAGTATTTCCCTTGTTGACAAATTCAATAATATATTTAAAATTTAGTAAGAGTTTTTAAAGGAATCAATTGTTGTGATTCCGGAAAAAGAAAGTCCGATTATTTTCAAAAAAATGAAGGGGGATACTTATGAGAGATAAATCCATAATTTTTTTAACACTGATTATTTTACTTATTTTAACGTGTGGAGCAAAATCTGAGGTAGGCAACTCGACTCAGGAAGATTGGAAGACCAATGTATTACTCTGGCATGAATACCGTAATAAATTAATATTTACAGCTACCGAAACGACTTCTCCTACCGGGAAAAAAGAGATGAGCCTGGTTGCTCATAATAGAGATGCTCTTGTTTCCATTTTCAAGCGGCTTGAACTCGATGAGGTACCTTCTATGAATGAGGAAAGAGAAGATATTCTCAAGATGATAAAGCAAGCACCCGGAGGAGAAAGGGTTAATATGTCAGAAAAGCTGGCGACTGATATATCTTTTTTCTGGGATGAAATACTTAAATACGCGGAAAAACACGGAATTAGTCCGGAGAAGTAGGTTTAAGAAATCAAAAGAGTTAATCGTCCGTTTTTTAAAACTGACTCTAAAAGATCTTATTGTTTTCAAAATTTTCCGTTAGGGGCTTTGGAGTATATAACATCACAATGCCTGCCTACTGGGATGGTAGTCTATTTCGTATGAAATTAAACACCCTCTTCTTAATATTCAAAATATAATAATTTTCCCTTTAACTTTTTTATATGGGGATTCAAATTTATAAAAATATAACCCCTTTATGGCAGGAGAGAAATTTTCTTTATACGTACCCCCGGGATATTCTCCGTTCAGAGGACTTGATACGAGTCGACCTAATGCGTCATATATATTCAGAGAAACCATGCTCTCTTCGGGAAGGTAGATTTCAAATAAAGCGTTTTCTCTTGCTGGAGAGTTAACAGAAAAAGAAAATGTACCGGGAGTTATTCCTCCACTACTAACAGTAACCATAATAGTATCTGAATCAACTTTTCCGCTGTCGGAGGTTACTGTAAGTTCAACTTCATAGGTTCCGGCTTGCGAGAAAGAGTGATTGGTAGCGATACTGTCTGAGGTTGTCCCATCATCAAAATCCCAGGAGTAATTTGTAATATTACATTTATAGGCAGTGGAATAAACGCCGTTGAATCTATGTGCTTCTCCCGTATCAAGTTCGATATCATCGAATTCTGCTGCTCTTACAC
>CAZQNI010000221.1:0-3568 GCA_964594255.1 uncultured bacterium
TGGGCTCTTTACACTCAAAACGCCAACGAAGAAAATATGGGTTCTTCTCCAAGCGATCCTGTACTTGTAGTTCAGGCTATGGGCAGGAAGATTGGTTTTATACCCGCAGCCGCCCGCCTCGCGGATCCAGGGAGGGAAATCCCCTTACAGATATACCTTGCAGAGAGCGGACTCAATCTTTCCGAACTTGCCGATAATGTCAATGATGAATTAAAAAGAAGCGGAAGAACAATAGTAGTAGTAAGTGAAGGTTTTTCTGTCGGCGATTTAGGAGAAAAGAAAGACCTTTTCGGGCATACCGAATATTCATCGAGCGAAATTACAGTTGGACAGATAGTAACGAACTTCCTCAATAAAGTGGGGCTTGAAGTTAACGGTCTTGCAAGAGGACAGGTTCCCGGAACAGACCAGAGAAACGCAATTGTTTACGCTTCCAATGTAGACCTCGAAGAAGCTTATAAGGTAGGCGAAAAAGCGACTTTAATCGCCGCCGAAGGTGAATCCGGCTACATGGCAACAATCTTAAGAAAAAAGAGCAGCAATTACGAAGTTTACTACGATAAAGTACCTCTGGAAAAAGTTGCCAACTCGGAGAGATATTTCCCGAAAAACTGGATTTCGGACAGCCGGATTGACGTAACTGACGACTTTATAGATTACGCAAGACCTTTAATCGGTGAAGAATGGGCTAACATTCCAATAGAAAACGGAATCATGCGATTCGCGAGATTTGAACCGATATTTGCAGATAAGAAACTAAACGAATATACCCCGGAAGCATATAGATAAAAACGCCAAATGCAAAAATTAAATATCAAAATGTAAAATGACATATCAAAGTTCAAAAATTAAGAAAAAGAAACAACGAATTACACGAATAGCACAAATTTTTTTGGGGAGGAAAGGGACAATTTTACATTTTAATTTGTCATTTTGCTTTTTAGATTTTGATATTTGATTTACTACAAAAGAGAAAATAAATTAGTTATATTAAAAAAAAGAGCTTAGTAATAATACAACAATAAGGAGAAAATATGATCAGTGAATCTCAGAGAGCATTAATTGAATTTAAACCGAAAACTAACTTTTTTGTGGGAATAGATTCCGACGGATGTGTATTCGATACGATGGGAATTAAGCAGCGCGAATGTTTTGGCCCCTGGCTGATAGGATATTTTGGACTGCAGGGTGTAGCGCTCGCAGCAAGAGAGTGTAAAGAGTTTGCGGATCTTTTTTCAAAAACGAGAGGAGCCAATAGACACATTACAGCTAAACGCATAATAAGCGAACTTCTACCAAGCCATCCTATGGTCAAGACTCGAAATTTTAAAGTGCCTCAGTACCCGCATTACTTTAAATGGGTTGAAAATCCGGATAGTCTTTTAAGTAACGAAGGGCTAAAAATGGCGATAGACGCGGCAAGCAGCGACGAAGAGAAAAAAGAATTAGAGCATGCTTTAGCCTGGAGCGAGAGGGTTAACTGGAGTATAAAGGAAATAGTAAAAAATATACCTCCATTTCCATTTGTTAGGGAATCCCTTGAAAAACTTTCCGGAAAAGTTGATATGATTGTTGTTTCCTCCACCCCAACGGAAGCTCTGCAAAGGGAATGGGAGGAACATAATATCGCAAGATATATGGATGTTATCGCGGGACAGGAAATGGGTAAGAAAAAAGAACACCTTCAGATGGCAGCAAGCGGCAAATACTCAGAAGACCATATCTTAATGATAGGCGACGCACCCGGAGACATGAAAGCAGCCAAAGCGAATAATGCTCTCTTCTATCCCGTAATACCCGGAGAGGAAGAAAAAGCATGGGAAAGATTTTATAACGAAGGAATAGATAAGTTTTTAAATGAAGAATATAAAGGGGACTACGAACAGGAGCTTATCGATGAATTCGATAAATCTTTGCCTGAGAATCCACCGTGGAGTTGACCTCCCCCCACCGCAAATAATAGGACACAGATAAACGCAGATTTACAGGATCGTTATTGTTGTTTTTTAAAACGAAATAAAAAATGGGATGTGTGGTGTGATTCGTGATATTCGTGCTATTTGTTGTTTCTCTTAGTTTTGTTGGTGGGGTGGGTTTTAAACAACAAAATATTTTTTGTTCTCTGCGAGTTTCTGTTTTTTCTCTGCTTGCCCTGTGCAATGAATCAACCAATTTTTTTATTTCACAGGGTGTCCTCTGTGGTTCAATTGTTTTTTTTGTAAAGGTAAAGAAACAAATTCTTTTATTAGTGCTATTTGTGTGATTTGTTGTTCCTATTAGTTTTGGTCGGTGGGGGGGGTAAACAACACTATCTTTTTTCTTTGTGCTCTTTGTGTACTTTGTGATTCAAAAAAATGGGATGGGTGGGGAGGGATTCGGTCTTGACATCAACGAAATTCTCATTAAAGTGTAATAATTAAAGAAAAAAGGAGGTATTTGAAAAATGAAAAGAGTACTAATATATCTTTTTAGTTTACTTGTCATCTTCTCTGGGCTATTGACTACAGGCTGCGGAGAAAAAAAAGAAACTCCGACATTCATACTCGTTCCGAAATCAGTCGGGCATCCTTACTGGGTAGAGGTAGAAAGAGGTATGAACGCCATGGCAAAGGAATTGGGAGTAAAAGCAATATTCAACGGTCCTCCAACAGGAAGCAGCGCTCTACAAATATCCATAATAGAAGGAGCTATTTCAAGTAAAGTAGCGGGAATAGGAATTTCTCCCAACGAACCCGAAGCTGTAGAAGCTATCATCAAAAGCGCTACAGAAAAAGAAATTCCCGTAATAACCTTTGATTCGGATTCACCAAATAGTTTACGAAGCTATTATATAGGGACGGATAATTACCAGGCGGGAAAAACATTAGGAAAACATTTTATAAAGATAGCCGGTACAAAAGGGAAAATAGCCATCTTCACAGGAGGACTGGGCGCAATGAACCTCAACGAGCGAATCAAAGGCTTTAAAGACGCAATTGCCGAGTACCCTGATTTAATGATAGTATCCCTGCAGGCTAATAATGATGACGAAGCACTGGCTCTCTCTCAGGCAGAAGCAATCCTTCAGTCTCATCCCGACCTTCTGGCGTTCGTAGGGGTTAACGCACCTGCAGCTCCCGGAGCTGCCCGAGCGGTAAAAGCACTGGATAAGAAAGGCGAAGTCAAAATATTAGGTTTTGATACAGTCCCTATCACTTTAGACTTTATAAGACAGGGATATATTCAGGGAACAGTAGGACAAAGACCTTACATGATGGGATATGTAAGCCTTAAAGTTCTTTATGATATTCACAAGGGTAAAGAAATTCAATTACCGGAAGGCTTAAAAGCCAAAGACGAAATCATAGATACCGGAATACTTTTTATAACTCCTGAAAATATAGAAGAACACTTCCCGAAGTAATAAGTATATAAATATAAAAGTACCCCGGATGAAAAAGAAAACCGCAGATAAATACATTTTAGAGATGGAAAATGTATCTAAAACTTTTCCCGGGGTAAAGGCTTTAAACAATATACATTTCAATTTAAAAAAAGGAGAAGTTCACTCTTTAGTAGGTGAAAACGG
>CAZQNI010000222.1:0-3558 GCA_964594255.1 uncultured bacterium
TATAGCAAATAAAGTGTTGCATTTCAGTTAATTAGTAGCTTAAAATCAATGGTTTTTTTCGAACTCCATAATGGGAAAATATCTAACACTATAATTGATTTCTGTTTTTTCTTTTCTTTGTACCGCTCTTTTTTACGTAAAATTCGTAAATAAAATTTTACAAAGACAACAAAAAATAACACTTTCCTTATATTAACTTTCTTTAAATCAAAGACTTAATATTTTGGAATGGTTTTTGTATTTGTAAATATGAGGTGACAAAATATGTATATTTTTATTGTTTTAATGTTAATGGGAGTAAAATCAAGCGGAACGGCGACATTGAGTTTTATTTTTCCTGTAAAGCAGGAAGAGGCGATCGTTATAGAAACAGAAAAAATTAACGAGCCGTTAGTAAAAGTTAATAGAGTTGTAGGGAATGATGGAGTTCTTGAAATTGATTTGGTTTCTCGTGAAGAGCTTGAGTTCAGCTTTGATGTTCTCTATGATGATGGCTCGATTGAAAGTTATGCTTCTGATTTTATTAATGGGTTTAAAAAATTGGAAGTCCCAGTTGTTCTTAGTGGTTCACGGAGAAAGATAAGGTGGGTAAATATTTTATGGGAGGGAGATGGTTTGGTGGTTTGTAATGCGTCGCATGAGAATGCCTCGTATGAAAATTTACCCGATTTGTCCTGTGCTTCTGCAGGGAAATTTGAAAAAAATTAAGCCCGCCTTATCTTAACTCCTTTTTTTAATCTTTTTTCTGATATAGTCATACATATTTAAATTATTATTCAGTCTTTTTGCTGTTTTTTCTGTTTTTTTATTTATTAAAAAAATATTATTATTGGAGCTATTATGCCATTGACAAAACCGATATTTTTTTTATATTTTATATTAAGTATTAAAGAGGGGATTGCAATGAATAATGATTTAAAAAGAATAAAAGAAAGAATGGAACGGGATCCAAATTCGCTGCTTTTTGCTCAATATGCTGATCTTTTAAGAAGAGAGGGGAAGATAGAAGAGGCAATAAAAGTTGCGGAAGAAGGTGTTAAGAAACATCCGGAATATGCGACTGGTTTTTTGGTTCTTGGTAGATGTTACAATAAAAAGGGCGAGATGGAGAAAGCAGTAAGAAATTTGGAAAAGGCTACAGGTCTTGACAAGCAGAGTATTATCGCCTTACAGGAACTCAGTAAACTTTACGTAAAATCAGGGGATAAAGAAAACGCCAGAAAAACACTCAAAAAACAACTTGAGCTTGATCCTTTAGACAGAGAAGCTAAGAAATTGTTAAGAGAAATAGAGGAAGAAAAGGCAGAAGATAGTGTTGGAAGCTTATCTTCTTTTTTTGAAGAAGAACTCAGCAAAGAAGAGGAAGAGGCCTTTGATGAAGAAGAAATTTCTGAAGTTGAGTCCGGTTTATCAGGAGATGATGAAGTAGAAGAGGGCGAGTTTCTTGACGCAGAAGAAAAAGAAGATTTAGATTCAGAAGAATCCTCAGAAGAAATGGATATTCAGAGTATTTCAAGTGAAGAATTCGAGGCAGGAGAGGAGGAGGAACAGGAAGAAGAGGAGGAAGAGGAGGAAGAAGAGGAAGAGGAAGAGGAAGAGGAAGAAGAAGAAAAGGAGGATTTTTCAGAAGAAGATTTTTTTGGTATTGGAGAAGGGGATACTGAGGAAAAAGAGCGAGTATCGGAAGAAGATGAGGAGTGGGAGGAGTTAGAGGAGGCGGAAGTCAAGGACGAGGATTGGGAAGAGAAAGTAATCGAAGGTGAGGGTTGGGAAGAAGAGACGGAAGTAAAGGATGAGGAATGGGAGGAGAAAGAGGAAGAAGAGGAGGAGGAAGAAAAGGAAGAAGTAGAAGTTAAGGATGAGGAAATAGGGGAGGAAGAGGATAAGGATGAAGAATGGGAGGAAAAAGCGGAAGATGAAAGCGAAGAATGGGAAGAGGAAGAAAAGAAAGAAATAGAAATTGGTGATTTTTTTGGTAAGGAAGAAGAGGAAGAAGAGGAAGAAGAGGAAGAAAAAGAAATAGAGGATTCAATCGAAGAGTTGCCGGAAAATGAAGAAGAAGCAGCAGAGGTAGAATTTTTAGAAGAAAAGGAAGTTTTTGCATTCGGAGAAGAAGAGGTGGAAGAAGAGGGAGAAGAAGATATAGAATTGGCTGAAGAGGTGACAGAGGAATTTACTGGTGAGACCTCTAAGGTAGAAAAAGAGGAAGGGATTGTTAAAGAGGATGAGAAAAGTCTTAAAGAGCTTGGAAGGGTTTACGAAAGCCATGGATTTAAAGAAAAAGCTTTAAAGGTTTACGAGAAACTTTATGAAATTAACAAGAGTGAAGAGATAAAAGAAAAAATTGAACGGATTAAAAGATCTGAAAAGGAAGACATTTTAGATTTAGAAAGTGAAGAAGTACAGGTGGAAGAGGGAAGTTTGTTTTCGGAATTGGATAAAAAAGCTCCGATAGAAATGGAAGAAAAAAAGAAGGATACAGGAGAAAAGAAAAAGAATAAGGAAGAGGGTGGGGAAGAAGAGGTTGATGATAGTTTTCGCGAATGGATCGACGGCTTAGGTGGGGCTTCAAGTGGATGATAGAATAACAAAATTACAAAACCAATTCAAAGAAAAAAACATCGACTGTTTTCTTGTAACTTCTAAAGAAAACATTTTTTATTTAACGAACTTTACAGGTGATTCAAGCATACTGTTTATAGCGCCAAGGAAAGCTCTATTGATTACCGATTATAGGTTTCAAGGTGAGATAGTTGACAAAGTTAAGAACGCTGATGTTTGTGTTACCAAAAAGGCTTACATAGAAGAACTTTCGTCCCACCGTATAGCAAAAAGAAAGAACAGAATAGGATTTGAAGCTGCAGATATAAGCTATGGTCTTTACTGGGAGTTAAGAAAAAAGTTTGGTTGGCTCAAATTTAAAAGTTTTGATTCTTTTGTAGAGGATTTGAGAATAACAAAAACAAAAGAGGAAATAGGTAAAATAAAAAAGGCATGCAGTATATTGGATAAATCTTTTGAGGAAGCAATCACTTATATAAAAGAAGGGGTAACCGAAACGGATATTGCTATTGAGCTTGAGTATAGAATGAAAAAAGCCGGGGGAGAAAAGCCTGCATTTGACACCATTGTCGCGTCCGGTTATAGGTCTTCAATACCACATGGAGTGGCATCGAATAAAAAGATTAAGAAGGGTGAGTTTATTACAATAGATTTTGGTACCACTTACGAGTGGTATAACTCTGATATTACCAGGACAGCTTTTTTAGGTACGCCTACAAATAAAGATAAAAAGATTTATGAAACAGTATATAACGCACAGAAACTTGCTATAGAATCGGTAAAAGAGAATATGAAAACCAGGGATCTGGACAAGGTAGCAAGAGACTTTATCTCTAAGAATGGTTTTGGAGACTATTTTTCTCACTCATTAGGTCATGGAGTAGGATTAGGAGTACATGAGAAACCAAGTATTTCTAAGAAAGATAACCATCGTTTGAAAAAGGGGATGGTTTTTACGATAGAGCCTGGTATATATATACCAGGCTATCAGGGAGT
>CAZQNI010000223.1:0-3507 GCA_964594255.1 uncultured bacterium
TCTGGATGTTAAGCAGAGAGTGTTAGCCTGGAGTCAGCCCGGACATGATGATTACATTATATGGGATTGGACATTTGTAAATACGGGTAATGTAGATGGGGATCCGGAAATCGAACTTCCGGGACAAACATTAAATGACGTTTATATTGCCAGGGTTAACGAGGCTTTTCCAAACGGTAGCGGGGGCAATAAATCAATGGGTACCTTTGCAGGAACAACAGAAAACCAGGACACGAGACTTTCCTATCCTCAGGATGATGATTCTCTTCGGATTGATTATATGACTCCTCTTAGAGCAGGTAGTAGTGGATCGAGAGATAGTTATGGTTTTAACGTTTCACTTAATCAGTGGAATGTTCTGACCGGAGCCCGTTTTGGGGGCTCGGCGGTTTTATTTGCCCCTAAATCATGCGATGTTCCTCAGAGACATCCCATTTCGAACATTGCCGCGAGTAATGACCCTGCTCAGCCGTCAATGCATACAAGTATGCTTGCGGAGCCCAGCTGGATCACATTGCACAATGATATATTGAGTGATTTTGCCCCAATGACACCCCAGGAATTCGTTGACGCTTATGAAGTTATGGTGAAGGGAGTATTTGGTATTGACACAACAATTCCTAATTTTCAAGAGACTTATTATATGGATAGTCTTTATGACGTTTACGATACCACCGCCAGCGGAGCACCTACTTATTATGAACAACCCATAGATAGATGGGGAGAGCTAGACCCGGATAGGGGATATGCCTATGTCTCAGATATCTCGTGGGCAAGGTTTGACATGCAGACTCATTGGTCTATAGGACCTTACCAGATGGAATTCGGGGATACTCTTAGATATGTCTATGCCTATATAGGTGGTGCTATAAGCAGGAAGAATTCATACCTTGCTGGAGAAGCCTGGGGTAATGGTGAAGCTGCTTCTTACAGCTGGCTGGCAGAATTGGATTCGGCTCAAATGGTAGATGAATTGAGGCAAAGAGATCCCATATTCAATGTATATTATACGAATCCAATATTACAGCCTCCACCTACAGTTAATGACATAGCGAAAGACCTGTTGGTGGCTACAGGCAAAGATTCTCTTTTCAACAACGGTATGAATGCTCAGAGAAACTTTAATATGAA
Source organism: uncultured bacterium (assembly GCA_964594255.1). GTDB lineage: Bacteria > Hydrothermota > UBA3072 > UBA3072 > UBA3072 > JAFGHJ01. The sequence goes on from CAZQNI010000223.1 coordinate 1,132, forward strand.
TTATAATATACCTGCTTCTCCTAACCCTCCTTCCATTTTTGAGGTTACTTCCGGGCCCGATATGATAAGGCTGGCATGGAGTTATGAGGCTGGTTATGAACCGTCGTCTTCGGATCTTGCAAAGTTTAAAATCTACAGAGCTTTAGGTGGCTATGTATATGAGAAGCAAGGAGAGATAATTACAGGTGACTGGCAATTGATCGACTCTGTTGATGGGGGTTTAAGACAATATGAAGATACGGCTGTTACTCCGGCTGTTGAATATTATTACGCGATTACAGCCGTTAGCCCTTCAGGAGTTGAAAGCGGAATGTTTTTGACAATGACCAGAGTAGAGGCAACTTTACAAAGTTATCCGGGAGACAGTCTCGAAATGGTCAGAGTCGTCCCCAATCCTTTGAATGTTAATTCTTCGGCACGTACGAGGTACCCTGCAGATGAACTAAAAATAACCTTTGTCGAGTTACCTCCCGAATGCACAATTACTATATTGACAGAATCGGGAAATCTGGTGAGAACAATCGAACATATTAACGGAAGCGGAACGGAAATATGGAAAGTTAGTAATCAATTTCTTCTTACGGATTCCGATCAGCAGCCTGCGAGCGGCATTTATATTGCTCATATACGCGATAATAGAACAGGTGAAAGCATTTCCCGCAAGTTTTTAATAGTAAGATAAGGGGGCGAAAGATGAAGAAATTTATTGTTTTTATATCTCTGTTGGTACTTGTTCTTTCTGTTAATGCTTACGCTCAGAATAAGGTTGCCCAGACAGGTTGCGGATTTTTAGATGTTGGTGCGGGAGCTCGGGCTTGCGCAATGGGAGAAGCATTTACTGTATTAGGACAGGATGCTTCGGCTCTCTTCTATAATCCTTCAGGTATAGGAGAAATTGATGCCAATTTTGATTTATGCGCCGGCGGAACTCAGTGGATTGCCGATATTAATTATCTTTATCTGGCTGGTGCCTTTAATGCGGGAGTTTGGGGAAATTTCGGTTTTAGCGTTATAGCTCCCGATTATGGTGATTTTTACGGCACCATAGTTACTGAAGGCGGAACAGGCTATGAGAATACTGGTCTCTTAGATGTGTCGGCGTTTTGCGCGGGTGCCGCTTATGCAAGAGAATTCACCGATAAGTTTACGGTCGGTATTCAGGCCAAATATGTTGCTCAACATCTGGGAGAGAACGAAAAAGGAGATAGTGCGGGGGGGTATTATATGGAAGATAACAAGGCTTCGACTATGGCTTACGACTTTGGGTTGCTTTTTTACCCCGGTTTTAAAAGTTTTGCTTTTGGTATGTCTGTCAGGAATTTTTCTCCCAGGGTAAGTTACGAACGAGTTGGTTTTGAGTTGCCTATAACCTTTACTCTTGGTGTGGGTATGGATGTTCTGGATTTTTTGGGAGAGCATCCTGATCATTCTTTTAATGTTGGAGCAGATATGTTACATCCTCGCGATTGGGATGAGCAGTATAATGTGGGAGGAGAATTCGGATATAAGAATATGATTTTCATTCGAGTGGGATATAAATTTAACTACTACGCTGAAGGTTTAAACGCAGGAGTCGGTATTAATATAGCAGGCGTGAAACTCGACTATTCATACAGCAAGCACGAGTTGTATGACATGATCAATAGAGCCTCTGTCGGATTTTCATTTTAATAGAGAGGATTCTTAGGTTTTTGTAAATGGGTAAAAAAATAGAGGAAGGAAAACCTTCCTCTATTTTTTTTAAATCGGCTCTTTGCTAAAATATGGTTTCGGGTTTCGGGCTTCATAGATTCTCCGAATCGGTTAAGTAGTTGAGTTGTTGAGTGATTGAGTTGGGAAAAAACAACAAAAATTCTCTGTGCTCTCTGTGTGTTTTTTTCTCTGTGCCCTCTGCGGTAAATGTTTTAGTGTGGTGTTGTACGGGCCCGCTGGTTTTTTTGAAAAAGTTGATTGCCATCGTATAATCCATATGCTGATTAAAAAGGTAGGAAAAAGAGCACTTGACGTTATCGTAAAATTCTGGTATATTTATTTTGTAATTTTGTAAGAACGTTCAAAGAGTTTGATATTGAAGACATAGGGGAATTTTTGTTAAGCTCGCTGGAATAAGGAGGGAGCAATAAAAATTACGCTAAAAAAAGATATTGTTATCTATACTAATGTTTATTCTATTTTATGTTTACGGTCTAGGTGCCACGCAAAGGTTTTAAACGAATTAATTTATCATGTCTTATCTTAAGGAGGTGATAAAGGAAAAATGTTTATCGATGTTTGTTTGTTTCGTTCGCCCAGTGTAACTTATTTCCTAAAATATAAAGAAGGGAGGTTTTAATGGAAAAAGCAGTAAGGAGAAGAGAATTGTTATATAAGTGGATT
>CAZQNI010000224.1:0-3499 GCA_964594255.1 uncultured bacterium
AATACAGAATCCCTTCACCACTCCAAAATAAGAGGAACAACAAATCACACGAATATAACAAAACAAACTTTATTATCTGTATTAATAAAAATTACTATTTTTAAATTTATTTGTGAAATTTGTGCTATTTGTTGTTAAAAAATGGGGTGGAGGGGAAAAAGGGAAGCTTAGTTTTGTTCGTTGTTAAATATTTTAATGTGTGATAATTTGGTTCTCTGTTCTCAGTATAGATCTTTTTGCATTTTTATTTGTAATTTTGCTTTTTAATTTTTGATATTTAAATTTCTAATAAGCCAAATTTTTACGATATATGCTTTTGAAGTAAGTTACCTACTTACACCATAAGGAAACTCTCATCAGTCCCAGTTAATGTTACCAAATCTGTCTTGGGGATATCTGTCATCTATCTTTTTATAGAGTATTGTATCACCTCTTGCTACCTTGGTAGCCATTACCCATTCTCCTCCTATACGCTTCAAACGTACCCACTGCGTGTAGGAACCATTTCGCGCAAAAATAAAAACATTATATCTTTTCTCATTTCCGTATCCAAGGTTTATATCTCCTATCTTCTGAGTTATGCCGGGAGCAATATTTCCGACATAATAATCAAGCGAAGCCTTTGCCGGCTGTTCCGAAGTTATTTTCTCAAATTCTTCAACATCGAAAATTTTAAAACTAACATCATATAAAGGATATTCTCCTTTGGGAATAGCAACCAATGATGCTCTATTATTCCTTGAATTAATAGAGACCAAACCTAAACGGCAAAAACTGTCTCCTCCTGTTATTGTTGATAAAATATATTCATTCAATTCTTTGATTTCTTCATCTTTCGCATTAACATTTATCTCGAGTTTCTTAGCCTGACCCTGCGCCCAGAATGCACCGATAGCGACAATAAGTATGCCTATGAAGACTAACGACTTAGATCTCCTTGCTTTCCAGAATATTCCAATAGTGGCAACAATTATCCCCAGAAATACAACAGCATTAGGGTTAAGTAAATAGGCTTTAATATTTACCATAAATATTCTCCTTTGTTTCCGGTTTATTTAAAGTATATTATATTCATATATCTTTGTCAAGTAATGTTTTAGGCTTTCTTGAGGTTTCCTGCATATATTTTATTATTATGAAATAATAAAATTAATTCTTTACTACTTGACACTACCTTTAATTTATACATTATATAAAAAACAAATTTTCAATAGGAATGAAGATGTCTTAAATGTATACCTGATAAAGGAGGTTAAGATGCATACTCGACAATATTTTAAATTTGCGAGTGTTTTTTTCTTTTTAATATTTTTTTCTGTTTCTGTCACCGCCGAACCTTCCCATCTTAGAGTCCAGGATGATACAGTAAAAGTCCCAAACATTGAAAATATACCAACAATCGATGGCATAAGTGATGACGCCTGCTGGGGGAAGACAAGCTGGCAAACCATAGATCAGGTCTGGCTTCCTTATGGTGGTTCAGTTGAAACGGATGATTATACGGGACGATACAAAGTGGTTTGGTCATCCACATATAATGTTTTATATTTTGTGGTTGAGATTACAGATGATGTTTTTGTCGACGGCTATGTGTACCCCGAAGGTGATTATTACAAACATGATATTGTAGAAGTTTTTATCGATGAAGATAAGTCCGGGGGGCTTCATGCTTATGAGGGAGGTGGAGTAAATGCTGAAAACGCGTTTTCCTATCATATTGTGGTTGATGCTCCGGAAGACGGAGAAGTTAACAGTGATTTTGTAGTATGTGATTTCGGGGGAGGAGAGACTCGGAATTACGCCAGTCATTTTCCACAACTTGCGATGAGAAAAGACGGCAATCAATACACATGGGAATTTTCACTGGCAGTCTATGACGATACCTATGATCATAGTAATCCTGAAGATTCCAGGGTAGAATTATCCGAAGATAAAATCATAGGACTCTCCCTGGCATACTGTGACAATGATAGTATCAATGAAGATCCTAAAACACGCGATAACTTTTTCGGATCAGTCTGGGTTCCCGAAGAAGATTCAAATAGCCACTGGATGAACGCTGACGGGTTTGGTACTATCGAGTTAATTGCCGCCGGTTCTGGTATCGGGGGTGATTGTACAATTAAGGGGATATCTTTCCTGAGTTATCCAAATCTGCTTGAAGATAAAACAATTATTGAATTTGAACTTCCAAAATCTTCAAAAGTAACGATCGATGTATTAAACATTCTGGGGCAAACGGTAGATACCGTAATCGAAGCAAGATACGGGCGCGGAAGACACACAGTGCAGTGGACACCTGAAGACATTCCTTCCGGTATCTATTTCTGTCGAATGCAAACGAATTCGTTTAGGGATACCAAAAAGCTACTGATTGTCAAATAGATTATATGCCTTTTGAAAAATTTGAGGGGTAGGCAGACAACTTCCTTGACTTTAAATGGAAAATTAATGTCACTACTAAGGAAATATTATTAATAAAAAAATTACTTTAACTTTGGTTGTTTCGGTCCTATTGATTTTGACACTTTTTTACGGATGTAATAATGATTCACACATAATTTACGAAGAACCTGCAATACTTATAAACTTGACTAGATATGAATCTGGTGGGACAATCCAAGCTACTGCCTATGGAAGTGTAGAGGGAACCCAATCTGTCCCGCTTGTGAGTATTAACAATGAGATTCTGGCTTTAAGTTATTCTGTAACCGAAGACGTTTTTTGTAAAAGCAGGTTTACTGGGAATATATCTATTGAACCTGGGGAGGAATGTGAGTTAATAGTATCTCATAACCATGGTGAAGCAAGAGCAACAGTAACACTCCCCAGTGATTTCGGAATTACTATTCCTAGTGATTATGATACACTACATCTTGATGAGGACTTCATTCTAAACTGGAATACAAGCAATGATGCGGAAAGATATGAATTATGGGCTTATCTGGAATATTTTCACAGAGATGATATAGACCCTTATACAGCCGAATTTGAGGATTGGTCTCATTTCGATTCTCTTGTTATCACTACTGATACAAACCTACTCATTCCTATCGAAAGATTATTTCCCTCAGGAATTGACACTGTAAAATACGGTTCTGGGTATATGGAAATATACTCAGAAAATGGACCTTCAATCAGATATCCTATTGATACTACGGAACGAAACATAAATGGAAATGGTGTTGGTTATTTTATTGCTTACAACAGAAATTGCAATAGAGTCCATACTGTTATAGAAAACGACTCAATAAGACCTCCTGTCAGTATGATGCGTCCAGTGTATTCGCCAATTTCCTTTTTAAACTCACAATTGCAAATCCTACGAACTTACGACCCTAAATTTATGCAGTTCGAGGAATAGGGCCGCCCGCCCAGTTTTTAGTTATTGCGTGGGTGTGGTGGGGCTTTGTGTCTTGGTGTCTTCGTGGCGAACTAAAGCCGCCTTGACTTTTTCTTCAAAATTACGATTATGAATTCATAATGAATGTTGCAATAT
>CAZQNI010000225.1:0-3477 GCA_964594255.1 uncultured bacterium
TGCTCCCCTGCGAGAATTAATAAATGAGTTTCAAGGATAAAGGCGAAGAGATAGCTGCTGCTTATCTCAAGAAGAAAGGATATAAGATTCTTGCCAGTAATTATAACGGGAAAGGGTTTGAGATAGATTTGATTACCAGGAAAGGAGAATTGATAACCTTTGTCGAGGTTAAGAGAAGGAAATCTTCTGAATTTATGGATCCTCTACTTAGTATCGATAGAAATAGAAAAGAGCATATGATAAAAGGAGCCAAGGTCTTTTTGTTGACAAATGATCTCTATGACAAATACGATGTAAGGTTTGATATCGTTACTATAATCGGCAGTAAGGAAAATATCGAACATTATGAAGATGCGTTTAGGATTGAAAAATAAGAAACAACGAATCACACGAATAGCACAAATAATTTTTTTATTTTGTTTTGTTTGGTTTTCTCTTTTTAGTTGTGCTAAGATAGCAGCTCCTTCTCCTTTAAGAGAGGATTATTCGGAAAGGGGGGAAATGGGTATTTCTACCATATCAATTTCCGGCACTATTGTAGAAAATCGGGATTCGGTTGGGGTTCAAAAATATGATGAAGCAAGCTGGATTAATCTGCAATTTAAAGGGGAAATCGATACCACTTCCAGGGGTGTAAGAGTTTTTAATAATGCAGGTGAAGAGGTCTCTTTTACCCGGGAATGGAATGTTTCTCCTGAGGTAACCGAACTTATTTTGAAGCCCTTTGAGAGGTTAAATTACAATACGTTTTATATGTTGAAGATATCCGGAGCAGAGATGTACCAGTTAACAGGAAAATACGTTGATATTGACGGAGATGGGATAGCGGGAGAAGCTATTGATGATGATTTTATTTTTCTTTTCGTTACTTTTAAAACCGATAATTCTAAAGGAGACTGGCAGGGTGCTGCGGTAGACAAAATTCCTCCTTTTGTAACTTCCTCTTTGGAATTTCTTATCAGCGGGAAACCGACCGAATACGTTTGGACTGATGTGGATTTGGCTCTCGATATTTACGACTATACCTGGGAAATGGTTGATACTTCAATAATCGTTGGAGCTGTAGATACTGTTACTTTGAATAAGAATAAATTTAAAATTTTTGAGGAAAGCAGCAAGGAGGAAGTTACCATTAAGGATATTGACTATATTTATAATCCTGACACTGCGGATTTTGGCAGGGTTGTTATTGATCCGGCTGGTAATCTTAAACCGGAACGCTTTTATATTTTAAGAGTTTTGGGAGGTATTTCGGATTTGTATGGTAACAAACTCGGAAGGGTCGATTCTGTTGTTTTTGAAAAAAAATTCAAAACGTTTTCCTGTAATTATGACAGTACTGAGTGTGTCGAAGATACGACTGCGCCGGTTGTTTTAAATTGGAGAAATCTTGGTCCTTCTTTTGAAGTTTCTTTTTCCGAGTTGATTGACCCTGAGAGTGTAACTGAGAGTTCGGTTTACATTCCGGAAGTCAAAGGTGAATTATCCCTCAGGAATGAATGCGGCCAGACCTTTGTGCGTTTTACCACTTTAAGGAGACTAAGTATTTTCGGTCATACAGCTTTTGTTACAGGAGAAGTAAGTGATCTTACCGGCAATAAAGTAAAGGAGGTCAGTCATTATTTTGAAAGAGAAGTTGATTGATGCGGCCATAAAGGCAAAAGAAAAAGCATATGCTCCCTATTCGAATTTTCGTGTAGGTTGCGCCCTTCTCGCGGGTGGTAAAATATTTTCCGGTTTTAACATAGAAAATGCTTCTTATTCTTTGACAATTTGCGCTGAGAGAGTGGCCGCAATAGCTGCAATTATCGATGGTTCAAAGGATTTTAAAAAAATAGCTATTGCTTCCGATGGTGAAAATTTTATCGTTCCCTGTGGTGCCTGTTTGCAGTTTTTGGCTGAGTTTTCAAAAGATATGGAGGTTATTCTTATTAACGGTAAAGGAGATTCTGAAGAAACTACGCTTAGAAAACTTTTACCATCCCCTTTTACTCTATAAATTTTTATTTTAAGTTTTAATTAATATTTATTATTCCGATTTCTTTTCTCAGGAATTTTAACTTTTTCTTTGCTAAATCTCGCGCTTTATTTGACCCCGCTTTTAGAATATCTTCGATTTCATTTTTATTGTTCATAAAATATTCGTATTTTTCTCTTATTGGCTTTAAGAATTCATTCATGACTTCAAAAAGTTCTTGTTTTGCGTATGAGTATGCCATGCCGCCGGCACGATATTTATCGGCAATTTCTTTTTGTTGTTTTTCCGATGAGAATAATTTGTATAATTTAAAGATATTACAGCTTTCAGGATCCTTTTTTTCTTCAACACTCTGAGCGTTAGTTACAATCTTCATTATTTTCTTTCTTAACTTTTTTTCCGGTAAAAATAATTCGATTGTGTTGTCATAGCTGCTGCTCATTTTTCTCCCGTCAATTCCTACAATATATTGAGTATCCGAACCTATTTTTGCGGCGGGTATTGTGAATAGTTCTTTTTTATAATTGTTGTTTATAGATTCTGCTATATCCGCGGTCATCTCAAGGTGCTGCTGTTGATCCTTTCCTATTGGTACTACATCGCTGTCAAAAAGGAGGATATCGGCAGCCATTAGAATGGGATAGGTAAAAAGACCCATATTTATGTTTGCGTCAGGATCTTCATTTTTGCTTGTGTTTTCGTCGACTTTAGCTTTGTAGGCATGGGCGCGGTTCATTAATCCTTTCGGAGTAAAAGCAGCCAATATTGTTGATAATTCAAAGGTTTCCGGTATATCCGATTGTTTGTATATCAGGCTTTTTTCAGGGTCCAGTCCGCACGCAAGCCAGCTTGCCGCGACTCCATAAGTCATGTTCTTTAATTTTTCTTTATCTTTTATTGCATTCAGAGCGTGATAGTCCGCTATGAAGTACCTTGACTCGTAGTCTTCTGCTAATTCTAATGCGGGTTTTATTGCGCCGAAATAATTACCGATGTGCGGCATTCCGGTAGGCTTTATACCGGTTAGCGAAACTTTTTTAGCCATTTATTTTCCTCCAGTTTTGATTCATGTGTTTGTATATCTTATAATATTTATGTTTTATGTCAAGAGCGATTCAGATTCGAAGAATCTGAATCGAGTCACGAGTCGTGCGTCGTGAGTCCTGAGTCAAAACAATAACAAAAAAATCATTCTTGAGGTCCATATAATTTTGTTTTCCTTTGGGGCTTGGTGTTGGTATTTTTGAGTCTCGACACAAGACTCGTGACGCGTGACTCTAATGTTTCCGTGTGAGATTAATTAAAGGGAGTATGGCGTTGAATCCGTAACGGTTGCGTATTTCCAGAATTTTTCTTTCGAGATTAATTTTGTTCTTATTCTGAAATAGGGAAGGCATTTTTGTTAATTTAGAAGCTCGTACCGTTATAAGCCGTACCCATCTTTTTGGTATTTGCGTGAAAATTTCTTTTGCGATAGGGTATATATCGGATGCCAGATT
>CAZQNI010000226.1:0-3462 GCA_964594255.1 uncultured bacterium
TAAAAGCAATGGGAATATTCGACCCGACTTCAGCCGTCTCTTTGGCAATCTCATCTTATCATCCCCGATTTATGGGAGGAGATGTAGATAAAGATACATTAAAAAGTGTCATGCGGTGGGATCTATGGAGCCCCTGGGCAAAGTATTATGAACTTCACTCGACTCATCCTTTAATAGCTAAAAGACTACTTGCTTTAAGCAGACAGTCCGAAACTAAAGGTGAACTTCCTTATGTTATTTTCAACGAGAGACGCCCGGAAAGTTACTGGGATGAATTTCTGCTTGACTTTTTAATAGTATTGCTGCCCGTTATTGCTGTTGTTTTGAGTGCGGCACTATTCTTTATAAGACAGGACTTTATGTATCTTAAATTAGGTGTTTTTTTATTGGGTGGAACTTATTTACTGAGAATTATTTTCTCGTACAACTTTTCGTTCTTCCCCCAGATGAAAATTTCATCGCTTTTAAAGAAGGTTAAAGTCTCCGGTGTACGTCCGGTACCCTGCAGGATAAAAGGTAAAATTATCGGAAGAGGTGTACCGGGACTTATCTGGAGCGAAGATTTCGTCCTTCAGGATGATACGGGAATAATATTTCTCGATTATCGTCAACCTCTCGGTATCTGGAATTTCTTGTTCGGACTTTTGAGGGCTAAAAGATATCAGGGTGAAGATGTTAACATAACAGGATGGTACCGACGCGCGCCAGTCCCATATATAGAAATAAAAAGCATGGAAACATCGACAGGTAAAAGCACCTGTTATGTATTTAGGGTTAAAATCGTAGTCGGAATAATACTTACACTTCTTGGCGGAATTCTTCTTGTTTTACACTAAACATAACTTAAAAGGAGGTCTTATGAAAAGAATTATATTATTGTTAATCTTATTTGGTCTTCCTGCTCTCTTATCTGCTCTTATAATTGATCATAATTGCGTTGATATAACTCAAATACCTGAATCTGCTATACTGGCAGCTAGGGATTCTCTTCATATTGGCTATGGCCATACTTCTCACGGCTGGCAAATCACGTACGGTATGCAGGGACTGGTTGAATTCGCGAATAACGGCGGGAAAGGACTTTCTTTACCGGAAGATATCTTTGCTTTTAATAATGGAGGCACGGGTGGAGCTCTTGATCAGCGTGACGGGGTAATGGCTAATGATGTCGGATATTATCCCGGGTGGGTCAATGAGACCAGAAGTTACCTTGGGGACCCTGATGGTATAACCGGCAGAGGGACCAATCATCCCGAAATCAATATTATTATGTGGTCCTGGTGCGGTCAGGTAAGCGGAAAATATTCTTCGGGCGTTCTCTGGGATGAATATCTTGGTCCGATGACCCAATTAGAAATAGATTACCCTGCGGTAACATTTATATATATGACAGGACATGTTGACATAGGCAATGATGCGAACAACAAAGCCGCGAATGACTCGATCAGGTCATACTGCCTTAAAAACGACAAAGTCTTGTTTGACTTTGCGGATTTCGACAGGCACGACCCTGACGGTAATTATTATGAATTTGTAAATGATAATTGTGATTACTATGATACCTTGGGCGGCACGTATCTTGGAAACTGGGCTCTTGAATGGCAAAATTCACACATCGAAGGGGTTGACTGGTACAGTACTCCGGGTTCACATACTTATCCTTTAAATGAAAACCAAAAAGGATATGCCGCCTGGTGGATGTGGGCGCGTCTTGCCGGCTGGAATGGCTCTACTGGAATTGATGAGAATCCGGATTCAGATAATAATTTAAAACTATCGGTTATTAATAATATAAATGTTATATCGGACGATCTGATTAAACTTTCTTTTTATATTCCCGAAGCCGGCTTAACCACTATAGAAGCCTATAATATAGCAGGAGCAAAAATTTCTTCTGTTTTCAGAGGATACCTTTCCGCAGGGATTTATAGTTGTTCGTGGAATAGAAACGGAAAGTCGGGAATTATTATAATAAAACTAAAACACGGTTCGGGAGCAACTTCGCTTAAACTGAACTGTATTTAGAAAAGAGCATAATAAAAGAAAAAACTATACTGCTCCTTTTCTCTTAGCGAGAATTATGGCAGCGATAGCTAAAACAACGATAAAACCCATTCCTATATAGGTAGTCCAGATAGGATAACCTCCGTATCCTTTTCTTATAAAATTCACAAACTGAAAGACAAGAGAAATTCCGAGAAAAGCAGGAGTGAGGAATTTTATAAATATATCCCACCATATACCTATCTGCATTTCTGAAACTTGATTGATGTAGGTTCTTGCTTTCTTTGCTCCAAGTACGTAACCTATAACTATACATTCAAGAAAACCAACCGTAGTAATACCGTAATTGGTAATAAAGTGGTCTGCTATATCTATCCAGTAAAGTCCTGCCCTGGTGGTAAAAGGCAATCCTATAAGAAAACCAAATACACAAACAACAGGTAAGACATACTTCTTCTTTAATCTCCATTTATCCACGATACTTTCCACTACAGGTTCGGTCATCGAAAATGCCGAGTCGATCCCGAGTGTAAGAAGAAGCAAGAAGAAAAGAGCCGCAAAGAACCGGGCCGCTACAGGAAGCAAACTTATCGCCATCGGGTAAGTTACAAAGGCCAGTCCAATACCGGAAGTCGTAACATCCTTAACCGAAACACCGAGTGACTGAGCAAGATATCCTAGAGTTGAGAAAACGGCAAATCCGGCAACAAAAGAAGTCAGACAGTTGGCAATACTGGTAAGAAAAGCATTTACGGTAATATCCGATTTCTCATGTAAGTAACTCGCATAAACAATCAGAGTACCCATTGCGAGAGAAAGCGTAAAAAATATCTGACCATAAGCAGCGAGCCAAACTTTAGGTTTCAGTAGAGCCGAAAAATCGGGAGTTAAATAAAACTTAATACCCTCCATTGCGCCTGGAAGGGTAAGTCCCCTTACGACCATAACCACAATTATCAGCCAGGGAATTATAACTGTGAAATAGACGATTTTACCGAGTGTTTCTACCCCTTTAAAAAGACTCAAATAAATAAATAACCATATAAGAGCAAGTCCCCCTACTATAGGAAGTCTAATACCACCAAAAGCCGAAGGAGACTCGGATAGCTGCAGTATACTGTTGTTAAAAAATGAACTTACGGATTCGGCTGTGTTACCCCAACCCAGGCTAAAAGAGTGAAAAAGATAATTCACGCTCCATCCCATAATAGTACAATAATAAGTTGAAAGAATGAATATCAACAATATGGCAAACCAGCCTGCCCATTCGGCTCTATGCCATATCTTTTTAAAAGCAGTTGGCGGCGCGCTCTGTGTAAAATGTCCAACGTAATATTCTAATATCATCAGAGGAATTCCTGCTGTAATTAAAGCAATGAGATAGGGTATTAAGAATGCTCCTCCTCCGTTTTCATAAGTAATGTAGGGAAATCTCCATACGTTACCGAGACCTATCGC
>CAZQNI010000227.1:0-3437 GCA_964594255.1 uncultured bacterium
TTACGACCCTAAATTTATGCAGTTCGAGGAATAAAAGAGTAGAGTTAATACTATTAATTCTGTCTCCTATCCTTAGAATTCGGGATTTAGGATAAAGATAGAAAGTAAAAACTACAGTATATACATGTGAAAAAATAAACCGGAAATTCAGCGAAATCTGTGGCTCCTTAAAACCGCCTTGACTTTTTCTTCAAAATTACGATTATGAAATCATAATGAATGTTGCAATATTAAGTAATTCCTACGGTGAAGACAGAAGTGGTGCATTGATTGCAAAAGAGCTCAAAAGTTTGAATAAAGAGATAAAAATCAATGCTTTTCCGCTAATTTCTTTAGGAGAGGAATACGAGAAAAGAAACATCAAGGTAATTGGTGGTCATCCACCTCCTCCCTCGGGAGGATTTCTTTTGAAAAGCGCAAAAAAATTTCTTGCGGATATCACAAAAACTTTTTTTCTCCCGTTCTCTTATATAGACAACCTTCGCAAGTTTAGAAAAAACACCGATATTATAATAGTCATAGGGGATATTCCCTTATTGATTCTCGGTTATACTTCTTTGCGTAGAAAAGCTTACTTTCTGGAACAATGTAAATCCACCTTTATATTTCCCCACTTTGCCGTGGAAAGGTTTTTCATGCATAAATTGACAAACAAAGTCTTTACCCATGATAAAATCACAGCAGAAGACTTACAAAACAAGGGCGTTAATGCCGAATTTTTTGGGAATCCGATGATGGACGATTTACGGGAAAAAGGAAAATATTCTCTTCCCAAAGGAAAGATTCTCATAGGTTTGCTTCCAGGGTCAAGAGGAGAATCGTATAGAAATATGAGAAAAATCGGCGATGTGGTTAAAGAAATTCTTACCAGGAAAAAAAATTTGCATTTTGCCGTTGCGCTTTCTGATACTGTGGATAAAAATAGAATGATGGAATCTGTACCAGAATTAATGAAAAAGATTGATTTTCTTTATGGGAGTTTTATTGATATAGTAAAAAGCTCAAAACTTGTTATAAGTTTTGCGGGAACGGCAAGCGAGCAGGCTCTTTATCTGGGATCCCCCGTTATATCATTCCCCGGAAGCGGAGCTCAGAACACAAAAAGGAGACTCAAAGGGCAAAAAAAATTACTTGGAGACTCGTTTATATTGCTCGAGTTTAACCCGAGAAAAATAGCTGACAAAATTTTAGAGATAATAGAGAATAACAACCTTTTGAAAGAGCTCAAGGCAAAAGGGAAACAAAGAGTGGGGAAATCCGGCGGGGGGCGAAAAATAGCGAACTATATATATTCCAAAGAAAGAAAAAATGAATAATTTTAACCACAAAGATCACAAAGGACACAAAGGAGCATATGATTAAAAATAAAAAAATAAAAAAACAAAATAATTTGTTTTCTGTGCTCTCTGTGGTAAGTCAATCCGGAGTTGGGTTCTGTGGGCTCTGTGTTTTTTAGGGTAAAATGAAAAAGAAAATCGAAGCGACAGTAATTCTACCAACCTACAATAGGCTTGCTGTGCTCAAAAGCTGCCTCTTAAAACTTTCAAATCAAACAACGAAAAACTTTGAAATTTTACTTATAGATGATTGTTCTTCAGACGGAACAATGGAATACGTAAAGAGCTCCAATTTTTCCAATTTAAGATATATTCGACTCAAAGAACATCTCGGACCATATTACGCCAGAAATTTAGCAATAAGGCAGGCAACGGGAGAAATAATAATATTCATCGATTCCGATGTAATTGTATTTCCCGATTTTGTCGAGGACCATATAAAAATACATAAAAAAAGAGAAGATCTTGTTATTCAGGGAATGGTAAAGCATGTAAAAAGTCTTAAAGATATTAAAATGAATAGATTTTATATACCAAATGCTCTTTGTCTTAGAACTTTTATAACACAAAATGCGTCTATACGAAGAAAATATCTTATCGCTACCGGTGGTTTTGACCGGTTTGGACCTAAGATGGGTTATAAAGATATAGATATGGGACTAAAATTAATGGACCTTGGATTAAAATGGAGCTATGGTATAAGAAAGTGCAAGGCTTTTCATATAGATGGGAAGCCAACGGAAAAAAGTATTATGAACACCTTTAACAAATGGACAAAACAGGGGGCTTCAGCATATTATTTTGTTGAAAAATGGGGAAGAAGAGGCGAAAAATATGCACGAACAAAAAAAGCTGTCTTTTTCAGCCGATTGCTGCATACCGATAGGTGGATAGAAAAGGAAAATATACCGAAAATGATTGTTCAAAGTAAAAAAAATATCGGGCTAACAGCAGCCGTACTTAAAGGAATAGCCCGTTATCATTACAGAAGCAAAGGGATAAAGAAAGCAAGAAACAATGAAAGCTTCAGCAATAGTAGTAACTTATAATCGAGCCTCTATTCTAACCCACTGTATAGGAAAATTGCTTGACCAATCGGCAGATGACTACGAAGTTTTAGTAATAGATGATGGTTCAACCGATTCAACTAAAGATTCAATAAAAAAAATAAAAAATAAGCGTTTTCGCTATTTTAGAAATAAAGAAAAAAAAGGACAGCCGTACGCAAGAAACAAAGGAATAAAGCACACAAGGGGAGATATAATAATCTTTGTAGATTCCGATGTACTGGTCGACAAAAACTTTATTCATGATCATATAAATCTGCATAAAAGAAGAGACAAGTTAATTGTTCAGGGCATGGTGAGACATATACGTAAAATCGAAGACTATGGAAAGTCGAATTGGAAGATCGATGGCCTGTGTTTAGCGGGACTTATTACTCAAAATGCCTCTGTAAAGAAAAAACATCTTGTAGAAGTTGGAGGTTTTGAGGAATCTTTTGGAGATACAATGGGTTACATGGATGTTGAAATAGGAAGAAGACTAAAAATTAACCTCGCATTAAAAACTGTCTATGCTTTTAGAAGCTGTCTTGCCTGGCATTTTGATGGGTATGAAACGACCGAGAAAATAAATTCGATTATACAAAAATCTTACGAGAGAGGAAAAAACGCGGTAAGATTTTCCCGTAAGTTCGGAAAAAACGTCGCGGCTCGACATGTCAAGAAAAGTTATGTAGATTTCATCACGAAACTCTTCGGTACGGAGCAGTGGGCAGAAGATAAAGGGTTAAAGTATCTGAAGTGTCACAAAAACGGCTTCTCTTATCCTTTTCTTAAATGGATTATAAAATACCATTATAGAGGTAAAGGCATAAAAGACGCACTCACGGAAACGCAATCAGAGCTGGCTCGGGGGGTTGACAATAATTTAACGACCATTAAATTTGGGGGTCCCCACAACAACATATAATAAACGAGAAGGAGGTAAAATGAGTACAGATTTACAGAATTTAAATGCTGAAGCGAAAGATAAAAGCGCTATAATAGAAAACCTCTTTGCGGAAATCGGTAAATCTATTATAGGGCAAAGAGAAAT
>CAZQNI010000228.1:0-3427 GCA_964594255.1 uncultured bacterium
ATTTATGGAGGGGTAGCCAAACAAATTTTTCTTTTCTTGATGATAATTGGTGGGTGTGTTGGTTCTACCGCCGGTGGGTTAAAAGTTTTGAGGATAGGAATTTTGTTTAAGCTTATCAAGTTTAAGATCTTATCAATTGTTTATCCTACTAATAGAGTAGGTTTCGTTATGGTAGATGGGAATAAAGTGGCTTTTGAAGAGGTCAGGAGAGTTTCTGCTTTGTTTGCAGCCTGGATATTTTTACTGGCGGCAGGAGGTTTGATAACTGCCTTTTTTAGTAATCATGGAGCACTGGAGTCTTTTTCAGGAATGGCTTCGGCGCTTGGTAATGTAGGACCTTGTTATATTTCAGGTTCAGGTATGATAAATCTATCTCCTGTTGTAAAATTTACTTATATCATAGGTATGCTTGCGGGAAGGTTAGAAATTTTACCGATACTTATGTTATTTTATAAAAACACATGGAAATAGGAGGTTACAAGTGTATGTAATTATCGGCGGTGGCGGTCTTCTTGGCACGAATGTAGCCAGGAAGTTGAGTGCCTCAAAACACGACGTTGTAGTTATAGAGGAAAGCTCAGAAGTTTGTGAATATATTTATGAAAGGTTGGGAGTAGTTGCGATTAAGGGAAGCGCGACCGAAATAAGTACTTTAAAAGAAGCGGGTATTGAAAAAGCGGATGTAGTCGTTGCGTCTATGAGATCGGACGCTGATAATCTCTCTCTCACCGTTATTGCAAATAGTTATGGTGTTCCGAGAATATACGCAAGAATGAGAGATCCTTCATATAAACCGGTTTACGAACGCGCAGGAGCTACTGATGCCATTGATGTTGTAGAACTCAGCGCCACTCCCCTTGTTTTTGAAATAGAAGAACCTGAAGTCTCGATAGTTTATACTTTCAGGGGAGGTAGGGGCGCTATTGCTATCATTAAGATACCTGAAAAATCGCCTATTGTAGAGAAAACTATAGCTCAAATAGCTTCAGATGAAAGATTCCCCTCGGATTGTCTTATAAATGGTATTTTTAGGAAAGAGGAAGATGAATTCTGTGTGCCGAGAGGAAACCGCAAGATATATGGAGGTGACGAGGTATTTATAACAGCCTCACCTGAATCAATTAGAAAGGCTGCAAAGTTTATGGGAGTAAAAAGAAAGATTAGAATTTAGTGATTATATCTTTCGACTAATTTTTCCAACTCTTTTTTTAATTCTTTCTTGAAAGGTTCTATTTCTTTTTTGACTGTAAATCCAGATGCTGTTCTGTGCCCGCCGCCGCCGTATTTTGCTGCAAGTTCCTGAACGGGAACATTGTTCTTCGAGCGTAGAGAGACTTTTAATGTACCATCCTCGCGTTCTTTGATAATAGCAGCGGTCTCAATTCCTTTTATTGAAAGTCCGTAATCGATAAATTCTTCTGTGTCTTCTTCTTTTGCCCTATGTTTTTCTAACATTTCTTTTGTGACATACATTATACTTATTTTGTCGTATAGATTCATTGTTCTCAAGACATCACCTAAAAGTTTTATCCTTGCTTCGGGATCTGTAAACCATATAAATTGTGAAACCTGTGAAGCAATTACACCATAAGCAACAAGCTCAGAAGCAACTCTTAATGAATGGGATGTTGTATTCGGATATCGGAAAGCTCCCGTGTCTGTCAGTATTCCAATATATAAATATGTTGCAATTTCTTTATCCATCGGGATTTCATTTTTTATAAGTTGATATATAATTTCCGCTGTTGATGAGTGGTCCGGTTTTATGAGGTTTACCGAACCGAATTTCGTGTTTCCTATATGATGGTCAATATTTATCGAAGGTTTTGAAAAATCGATATTTTCTTTTATTTTTCCTACACGGTTTATTTCTGCACAATCAACAAAAATAGTCACATCTTCTTTAAAGTTTTTCTTTTCTGTCTTTATCAAAGAAGCTTTTGGAAATTTTGAATATCTCTCGGGTGGTGCGTCTGAATTGTAAATATAAACTTTTTTGTTTAGTTTCATTAATGCCATAGCGAGTGCAATTTCAGAACCAATTGAATCACCGTCCGGATTCTTATGGGATACGATCAAAAAATTTTGGTTGTTATTTATTAATTCAAAAACTTTTTGCCAAATCTTCAACTTAGTTCCTCGCTTTCTTTTTTTAATAGTTCTTCTATTTTTTGTATTTTATCTGTGACTGGGCTGAATTTAAAAGTGAGTATAGGTGTGTTTTTCATTTTTATACGGCGGGCGAGTTCGTGCTGTATGAAACCACTCGCGTGATTAAGAACATCACTGTTTGATTTTCCTGATTTTTCTCCGCCGTGTACGGTAAAGTAAACAGTTGCGTGCTTTAAATCCGAACTGCTGTCAACTGATGTAATAGTAACAAGTCCTATTCGAGGGTCATTTACCTCTTTTTCTATAATTTCAGGGACTATTTTCATTATATACGAATTTACTCTTTTCTGTCTCAAAGTCATTGTTTATTTTTATACTCCAATCTAAAATGTTAATGTCTCTAAACTCTTTAATCTGGTTTAATACCTTATTAAGAGAGGATTGCAAAAATTTGGAATCGTTTGATACAGCTACAATACCTATTGATGCACGTTGCCATTTATCCAAAAAACCAATTTCGCTTACTCCTACGTTAAATTTCGACCGTATCTTTCCTTTTATACTGTTAATAATTCTTCTTTTTGATTTCAGAGAATTTAATCCCGGAAGAAAAATTTCAACTCTGCCTATACCGATGAACATTTTCCTTTAAAGTTTTTTCTCTTTTTCGATAACTTTGTAGCTCTCTATAATGTCTCCTTCTTTGAAAGAGTCAAAATCCTTGAGCCTTATTCCACATTCGTACCCTTCTTCCACAGATTTTACGTCCTTATCGAATCTTTTAAGAGTTGCTATTTTAGTTTTAACTAGTTCTTTATTGTCTCTGAAAAGATAAGCGATGTCGTTATTATTGACTATGCCAGAAAGTACAAAACATCCAGCTACTTTGCCTATAGTCGAACCTTCGAATATTTTTCTGATTTCTATCTCTCCGCATTTTACTTCTTCTTTTTCTGGTTTGAGTAAACCAAGCATAGCTTTTTTAATATCTTCGGCTATTTCGAAAATAACATCATAGGTTTTTATCTCTACTCCTCTTTTCTTTGCTTCTTCTTTGGTTTGTGGATAGGGTTTTACTTTAAATCCGAGAATTATTCCTTCAGATGCCTGAGCAAGCATTACGTCGTTTTCGTTTATTGGTCCCACACCTGAATGAATAACTTTAATCTGAACTTTTTCTTTTGGTAAGCTTTCGATTGAATTTTTTAAAGCATCAACTGAGCCGGCATCATCACCTTTTATTACTAATTTTAAAAATTCTTTTTTATCTTCTTTTATTTTTTCATAAAGGTTTGAAAGACTTATTGTTGTTTTT
>CAZQNI010000229.1:0-3424 GCA_964594255.1 uncultured bacterium
CCTAAGCTATTTTGGGCGTTTTCTAAAGATATTTTTTTGAATTCTTCAATTTTATCTTCTTTTACATGAACGTGCACATGCACAACAAGCATAAATCCCTCCCTTATTTTTTAAACAAAGGTAGTTTTATATATTATTGAAGTTCAGTTTATAGTCAAGGTCTTTAAAAATGGTTAGTCTATGGTCGTTGGTCACTGGTCGATAGTCAAAAAAAGGAAAACTTTAAGGGGTGGAGTTGTGTGGGCTCTGTGTTCTCTGTGTTTTCTTTTGGGAGTTGTGTGTTGTGGTGGATAAACAAAAAAATCTCTGTGGGCTTTGTGTTAAGAAATTGCTGGGGTGGGGGTTAATCGATTAGATGTTCTTCTTCGACTTTTGAAAGTAAGGCACAGATTATTGTGAGTGTTCCGATTATAATAAATGAATAATTAAGAGACCACTCTACCATTAATCCGACAAGAGGATAAAATATAGCGCTGACAAATCCATAGATCATAGATACGGTGGAATTGACCGTAGCTCTATTATAAGATTCTATGTATTTGTTCATATAACTTCTGAATAGTACGCCTCTGGAAATGCCGAATCCCGCAGTTAGTGAAATAAATATTATTACAAGTGGTATATTGGTGCTTATGCCAAGTAGTATGAAACATATACCCGGCAGTAAAGCACTGAATAATAAAAAGCGCCTTTTTGAACCGAATATTTTTTCCAATTTATCAAAGCTGTTCATTACAGGAACCTGAATGCCCGACAAAAGAGCATGGACAAGCCCAAAATATATTATAGGAACACCGAGCTTATCCAGGAGTGGCTGATACATCCATATTATAAAGAAGACGAAAGCGCTTATTGAAACTAAATCGAAAGCCAGTATTTTTAAAATCTTATGTTCTTTAAAATATTTGATTCCGCTTTTAAGGGTTTCTATGTATTTTGTTTTTATTTCTGTTTCGCTTTTGATTTTTGGTTCTTTAAAAGTCAGAGCGATAAAAAAAGAAATGAAATGAGGAAAGCACAAAAACATCATCGAGTATCTCAAACCTATTTTTGACGCGATTAAACTTCCTATAGGTGCCGCGATAACCAGACCAGCAATCTGGAAACTTTTAAATCTACCTATTATAGTCTTTGATTTTTTTTCTAAGTCCATTTCCTTCAGCGAGTCATATGTTAATGCTACATCACATCCGGATAGTAGAGCTACGCTGAGAGCGAAGAAGAATTCACCTATTATGAAGGCGTAGAAATTTGGTGTGGACGCGTAGATGAGCGGAGCTATTGTTCCGGATATTGCCGCAAAAGCGAGAGAAGTTTTTCTTCCCAGGTGGTCTGCTACTGCTCCCGTAGGTATTTCCAGCAAAAATACGAAAATAACAAAAAACGATTGCAGTATCATTATCTGAGTAAAGCTCACCTTCCCCCAGTCGAGGTAGAAAGGAACAAGTACTCCACCGATAAAATACAACCCGAATAGGAATTCGAATATGTATATTTTCCGGATATTAGCGCTATATGTTCGCATAAGGCTTATATTATATGGTTGGGGAGAATAAAGGCAAGGGTTAATAGAGAGCAGGAAGCAGTTAAACTAGTCTTGAGTCGTGCGTCGTGAGTCCTGAGTCAAAATAAAAAACAATAAAAATATTTTTGATATTCATATAATTTGATCTTCCTTTGGGGTTTGGTGGGTTGTTCTTTTGACTCTCGACACAAGACTCATGGCACATGACTCTTTTGTTGGACTTTGTGCTCTTTGTGAGCTTTGTGCGAGCTAAAGTTTAGAGTTTTGTGTTTCGGGTTTCGAGTTAAAAAAACAATAAAAAAATCTTGTGTTAATCTGTGTAATCTTGTGGTTAGAATTTGGGGGTTGGGTGGTTTAGTTGCCTGTTAATTTATCAATCTTCTTTATAAAACTATCTTTACCTTCCCAGTATTTATCGATATCGTGACGATATTTTTTAGCCAATTTTTCTTTCAACGATGAATATTCTTCAGCAACTGATGGATTTGAGATTAAATAATTTCTGAAATCGATATGTCTTTTAATTTGCGGACTTCCTATCTCAAATATATGTACATGATGAGTCCGATTATTACCTCCTTTTTGGAAAAATCGTCTTTCCGGGATGCCGTATTCACCCAGAGCTTGATATCCTAATTTTTCCATTTGTTTATTATAGCTATCCACTCTATTTATATCTTTAACTTCTACCATAATATCTATTATTGGTTTAGCTTTAATTGTTGGAATAGCAGTGCTTCCTATGTGATGTATATCTACAAATATTTCTTTAAATATCTTTTTTATTTTTTTTGCTTCATCTTTAAACTTTTGTTCCCAGTTTGGATTGTAAGGAGCGACCTCTATTATTCTTTTATTTTTATCGGATGATTTTGATTTATTTTTTCGCAATTATGAAGACCCTTTTTTCTTTTTCCGGATTTACAATTGGTTTTAACAAATCATCCGCTGTAGCAAAATATATTTCTTTGAATTTTACTTTACTCAAAAGCTTTTTAACTTTTTCCATTTCGAAACATTTATTAAAAACAACTTCTGTGAATCTTTCATTTGATCCATCTCTTTTTCGCACAAAACCTGATATGTGAGTATATCCTTTGTTTTCTACTTTGTTAAAAGAACCTTTGATTTTTATCATCAATTCATTATCTTTAATAAAGGAAGCTTGTCTCCAGTTCTGAAGTCCTAAATAAGTATTTAAATCAAATATAAAATACCCATCCTTGTCTAGTGCTTTATAAACTGAATCGAAGCAGCTTTTTAAACTTATTTCATCATCAAGATGGTTAATTGAATTATAAGTTGAGACAACGAGACCGTATTTTTTCCTCAAAGAAAAATTAACTGCATTAGCCTGAATGAATTCAGCTTTCGATTGTTTTAGATATTTTTTATTGTTTTCTTTAGCATAGTAAAGCATATCTTCGGATAGGTCGATGCCTGTTACTCTATAACCATTTTGTAAGAAAAGAGAAGCTAATTGACCCGTTCCGCAGCATAAGTCAAGTATTTTATTGTTTTTTTTACTAATTGTTTTATTCGAATAAAAATCTAAGATAAAAGGCCCTACTCTTTCGATAAATTCGGACCATTTCTTATTGTAAACGTATGCAAAAATTTTCCCATAAGATAGTGGCATATTGGATTATAAATATTATAAATTCATTGTCAATTGGTGTTGATAAACTTAAGCTTTTAGCCTTTCGCTTTTGGCTGTTAGCTTAAAAAAACAGAAAAGTGGGTTTGGTTGGGTGGATTAGTGTTTTATCCGTGTAAATCCGTGGCTAATTTTTTGGTGGGGTGGTGTTGGGTTTTAAACAACAAAATATTTTTTGTTCTCTGTGTGTTCTTTTTTGCTCTGTGTCCTCTGTGGTTAAATTTATTTTTCTTTATTAAACA
>CAZQNI010000230.1:0-3422 GCA_964594255.1 uncultured bacterium
GCTAAAGCAGGGTAAAGAAAAAATGCTGGAAAATAATAAACCGTTAAAGCTTGCCAAAGAATTCAACAAATACGGTAAGACAGCGGTAATAGACCTGGATGCTGCAATGGGTAAGGGTGATAACCTCGAAACCATCAAGAAGATATTAAAAATAGCCGAATGTAGAGTCGGAGGAGGAATCCGCAGTGTCGATAAAGCAAAAGAGATGATTTCTCTTGGAGCAAGAAAGGTTATAATAGGCTCAAAAGCATTCGAAAATGATAAAATAAATAAAAATTTCTTGAAAACTTTAAAAAAAGAAATAGGTAAAGAAAGTATTATAATAGCTATCGATGCTTTAAATGAAGAAATTGTTACAAAAGGCTGGACTCATCCAACAGGCATTTCTCTTTACAGGGCAGCAGATACTTTAGAAAATTTCGCATCAGAATACTTATTTACTTGCGTAGAAAGGGAAGGCACCCTTAAAGGAATAAACTTTAAAACCGTAGAAAAACTTTTGGAAAAAACAGACAATAAGGTTACTGTTGCGGGAGGAGTAAGTAAAATTTCCGAGGTAAGAAAATTAGCACGATGGGGCTGTGATGTCCAGCTTGGAATGGCTCTTTATACCGGCAAAATATCTCTAATAGAAGGTTTTATAGAATCATTGAATTGGAAAAATGAATTAATTCCGACAATAACTAAAGGTGAAAAGGGGCAGGTTTTGATGCTTGCATACTCAAATAAAGAATCTCTTAAGAAGGCTTTCGAAACCGGAAATATGTGTTATTATTCAAGGTCAAGGAAAAAACTCTGGATGAAAGGCGAAACCTCAAAAAATACGCAAAAATTACTAAAAATAAGGCCAGATTGTGACCAGGATGCCTTACTTGCGACAGTTAAGCAAAAAGGTGTCGCCTGCCACCTCGGTAATTACTCCTGCTTTGGTGATAAGGAATTTAGTTTACAAGAATTGTACGATGTAGTTAAGAGTAGAATAAATAAGCCGGTTAAAGGTTCATACACTGCGACTTTGAATACAAAAAAACTAAAGAAAAAAATAATTGAAGAAGCAGAAGAAATAGTTGAAGCAAAAGAAAAAAATGAAATTATATGGGAAGCGGCAGACGTATTATACTTTTTAACCGTGCTGCTGGCAAAAAATGATATAAAACTAAATGATGTAATTGAAGAATTAAGGAGGCGAAGGAGATGAACATTAAAGAAGCAATCAATAAAGCCATCAATAAAGAGGACATAAACAAAGATGACGCGTATAAAGTTGCTCTTGATATTATGAGCGGAGAAACAACAGATGCTCAAATAGCTTCATTACTTACTGCTCTCAGGATGAAAGGCGAAACGGTAGATGAAATTACCGGATTCGTTAAAGCGATGCGAGATAAAGTCACGAAAATAAAAGCCCCGGAGGAATATCTTATCGATACTTGCGGAACAGGTGGTGACGGTGCCGGTACTTTTAATATTTCAACGATCAGCGCGTTTGTTGCGGCTGGAGCAGGCTGTAGGGTAGCAAAACATGGAAACCGCAGTGTTTCAAGCAATTGCGGTAGTGCCGATTTACTTAAACAACTCGGCGTAAACATAGAAAATCCGCCAGAAAAAGTCGAAAAATGTATTGAGGAAGCCGGAGTTGGATTCCTGTTCGCACCTCTTCTACATCCGGCAATGAAATATGCGATAGGACCTAGAAGAGAAATGGCTGTAAGGACTATATTTAATATTCTTGGACCTCTCACAAATCCCGCCAACGCAAAAAGACAGCTTTTGGGGGTTTATTCAAAAGAGCTGATTACTACTATTGCTAACGTACTTGCCAATCTTGATTCTATACATTGCATGATAGTTCACGGTGAAGATGGCCTTGATGAAATAACAACAACCGGAAAAACCTTCGTGAGCGAATTAAAAGACGGGAAAGTAACGGAATATACGATTTCACCTGAAGATTTTGGAATGATTAATAGAAACCCGGAAGACCTGAAAGGCGGGAACCCTGAAATTAATGCAAAAATAGCCTTAAATTTACTAGAAGGCGGAACTGGCGGAAAAAGAGAGATTGCAATACTCAATTCAGGGGCTGCTATATATGTTGCCGGAAAAGCCGAAAGCCTCTCGGATGGAATAGAAAAAGCAAGAGAGTCTATAGATTCCGGAGAAGCTTTAAAAACACTTAAAAAGCTTATTGAAATAGCAAAATGAAAGCAAAAACAATTCTAGATAAGATAGTAACTTTTAAGAGAGTAGAGATAGAAAAGAGGAAAAATTTTACCCCTCTTAATTCTTTTATTGATAAGATCCCCGAAGAAAGAAGAGACTTTAAATCCGCTTTAAAAAAGGGTGATATCTCCATTATAGCCGAAATAAAAAGACACTCTCCATCCAGAGGACTCCTGAGAGAAAATTTCGATCACAGAGAGATTGCAAAAGAATACGAAAAAAATGGAGCAAGCGCAATTTCAGTTCTAACCGACGCAAAATATTTTTGGGGAAGAAATGCTTACCTAACCGATGTAAAAAAGGAAGTAAATCTGCCAATATTAAGAAAAGAATTCATAATATATGAATATCAAATATATGAATCAGCTTATATTGGGTCTGATGCAATCCTTTTAATTGCGAAAATACTTGAATTTGGACAGTTAGAAAAATTTATCAATCTGGCACACCAACTAAAGATGAATTGTCTTGTAGAAATTGATTCGAAAAAAGAACTTCAAAAAGCTCTTGCGACCTCGGCCGAAATAATCGGCATTAACAATAGAAATTTAGAAACCTTCCAGACTTCTATTAACACTTCTACGGATTTAAAAAAATTCATTCCTGAAAAATATGTCACCGTAAGTGAAAGCGGCATTAGCAATAGAATACATATAAAGATTTTAGATGAAGCAGGTTTTGATTCGGTACTTATCGGTGAAACTCTTATTAAAGAACAAAATATCGGAAATAAACTAAAGGAACTTCTTGGAAAATGAATGAGATAGAAAAACTCAGAAAAGAAGTTAGAGAAGTAGATAAAGAAATTATCAAACTAATCGCCAAAAGACTTTCCATAACAAAAAAAATAGGCGGAAATAAGAAAAAGAAAGGAATACCTTTGAAAGATTGGAAAGTCGAAAAAGAAGTGATTAAGAATGCACTGGACGTGGCTTCACAAGAAAGGCTTCCTCACGAACTAATAAAAACAATTATGCAGAATATAATAACAGAATCAAAGATACAGCAGGAAATTCTACACTACTCTTCTTACAGCGGAGACAAAGAAGATATTCTTATTATAGGAGGTCTCGGAGAAATGGGTCTGTGGTTTGCTAATTTCTTTGCAAACCAGGGACATAATGTTTTTATTCACGACACTAAAGGTAAATCAGAACATTTTAAAAGCTTTGATAGTCTTGCTAGCGCAGTTAAGGAAG
>CAZQNI010000231.1:0-3416 GCA_964594255.1 uncultured bacterium
ACAATTCTGCGATTTCTGTAAAAGACACAAGGAGTAGTATAGAAGGGATTCTTAAATGGAACAAAAAGTTTTTTATTGAGGGTGTTCCGCAATACGCGGATTTAAAGAAAGGCGATACTCTTGTGACTTCAGGAAAAGGTTCGGTTTTCCCGAAAGGGTTACCAGTGGGTATAGTTACTTATGCCAGGAAAAAACCAGATGATTACTCATTAGAAATTGAGATTGAACCTTTTGAAGATTTGAACAAGATTAGCGTGGTTTTCGTTATAGAAAAATGAGAATTTTTGCTTTGATTTTTATATCTTTACTGGCGTTTTTCTTTTCTATAAATATTGAAAAATTTATTTTAATTGGAAATATTTCATTAAAGCCTATAATTATTTTGCTATATTTTACGACTTTGTACTGGAAGCCGCTGTACGGCCTAGCAACAGGTTTTTTTCTTGGATTTCTCTATGAAATTTATTTGCCGGTTTTTACAGGCACTTATCCTTTAATTTTTACTTCCATGGCGTTTGGCTTAAGTTTAATCGAAAAGAAAATATTTAAGTTTAGATATAATTCTCTTATTTTGTTATTTTGTACGGTCTTATTTATTAATCTTGTGCAGGTTATAATTGAAGTTGATAAAATAAGTTCAATGTTCTATATAATTTTTACCCACTTGATCCCTGAAGCCATATTGAATAGTGCAGTTGGTTTGGTAATTTTATATTTTATAAAAAAATCACAATGAAAAGAGCTCCGGTAATACTAATTTTATTAATTTTATTGACTCTTACTTTACGACTATTTCAGCTTCAATTAATCAGAAAAAATTATTACAGAGGTTTATCAGAAAGAAATAGAATAAGAAGAGATTTGGTTATTCCTCCGAGAGGAAAAATTTTGTCAAATGAAGGGGAGGTCTTAGCGGAATCCCGACCTTCTTATTCGTTAATTATATATCCTTACTATCTTGATTCGCTCGAAGTTAAAGGATTGTGTGGGGCGCTTGGAATAAAAAGAAATGAGTTGCTAAAGAGGATAAATCCGAATTTTAGAACCTGCAGGATAAGAAGACTTTCTTTTGAAGCTACATCAAAAATAATAGAGAAGCAGGAAGACTTTCCTTCAGTTAGGTTGATTACCGAGCCTGTACGTTTTTATGAGAATGATAAAATATTTTCTCATCTAATAGGTTACGCTGGGGAGATTACCAGAGAAGAATTGGAAAAATTTGCCGGTGATTATATTATGGGAGATATTGTTGGAAAGAAAGGTGTTGAATTAGAATATGAATCTTTCCTTAGAGGTAAAAAAGGTGCTTCCATTTATGAAGTAGATGCGAGAGGTGTAGTTGTAAGGCGATTTGACGATTCTTATGGTAAATTTCCGGAAATAGGTTTCAATGTTCATCTTACTGTATCAAAAGAGCTAACTCTTTACGCGGATTCTCTTTTCTCCGAGTTTGAGAGCGGCGCGTGTGTAGCTATGAACCCTAAAAACGGGGAAATTATTCTATATTATTCAAAACCCGGGTATAAATCAAATAAACTGACAGAAGGAATCTCCAATATCGAATGGGATTCGCTGCGTAATGATGAAAATTCACCACTATGGGATAGAGTTATAGCAGGAGAGTATCCTCCGGGTTCAATCGCAAAAATATGGACTACTATTATGGGTCTGGAAAATAACCTGATAAAAGAAGAAACAAGATTTAATCGCTGCGACAGTTTGTACTGGATTGGGAACCGTTATTTTGGATGCTGGAAGAGACACGGGTCTTTGAAACTCATGGACGCTATAATTCAGTCCTGCGACATATATTTCTACCAGGTGGGTATGTCGATGACTCTCGAGTTAGTTGTAGACAACGCAAAGAAATTAGGTTTCAGCAAGGAATGCGGAATCGATGTGCCTGGCGAAAGATCCGGTTTTCTGCCGTCAAAGGAATGGTATGATAAAAAGTATGGTAAGCGAGGTTGGGCTAGGGGAGTTCTTGCCAATCTTGCAATAGGTCAGGGAGAGATACTTATCACACCTCTACAAGGAGCTACTTTTTTCTCCGCGGTTGCCAATGGCGGATGGACTTACGAACCTCATGTGCTGGAAGAAATAACTAACCATGAGGGAAATACAATCAAGAAGCTCCGGTCTAAAAAGATAAATTTACCTGTTTCGGAGAAAAATTTGGAATTTGTGAGAGAGGCAATGAAAAATGTTGTTAACACACTTAAAGGTACTGCGTACTGGTCCCGCTTAAACGACATAACGGTTGCAGGCAAGACAGGCACAGCCCAGAATCCGCAGGGAGAGGATCATTCTCTTTTTGTGGGATTTGCTCCGTTTGGAGATCCTGAAATTGTTGTTTTTACGGTAATAGAAAATGCCGGTCATGGGAGTTCTCACGCAGCTCCGGTTACCACCAAAATAATAAAAAGATACTTAACGGGAAATGAAGAAGCAGAGTCCCATAACATTACCCAAAAGAAACCACAGATCCCACAGATTAACTCAAGATTTTAAAACAAATATTTCAAACGGAGACAATGAAACGCAAATAAAAAAAGCGTGTATTTCTTAAAATACACGCTTTTTCATCTAACTAAAACTTTTTCTTATTATAGATTAAACTTTATTCCACCTCTGATGGGTATATGGTAATAATTGCCAGTTTCTGATTCTTCGTCTTTTGCGAATACTATTCCAAATCCGATTTCCGCAAATATTCCCATTTTACACATATTGTAGTTCGCTCCCGTATAAACGATTATACCGAAATGGCTATCAGATTCGTCTATAGGTCCTATAATTCCATTTCCGCCGCTGACGCCGACTAATGCCATCTCTCCGCCTGCTCCAAGGTAAAGGTTCATAGGAGTTTCCGGAAGAGCAACATTATACTGCCCTGCTAAAAGTATTACCATCCATGTCGTTTTATACTCCCCTAAAATAGAAAAATCATAATACTTCCAAGCGTATTCTAAGCCCGCTCTAAGACCCATGGGCATGCCGGGGAAAGAGAAATCGACTAGTCCAGCTATTTGAGGGTAAGTTTCACTTCGCGTGCCTTCCTGGTCCAATACATCGATGCCGCCGCCTATGCCTATTCCGATACCTGTACCTATCCCGAAAGTAGGAATGCTAACAATCAACAGTAATGAACACAGCGCTAATTTTTTCATATAACCTCCTTTTATAAGGTTTATATTGTACTTATTATATTTTTTTAAGCTTATATGTCAAGATTTTTAAAGGTTTTTTGGTTCTCTAAAAGATTATTTACAGAGAAGATGCAAAGAACGCAGAGCTACCACTCCGCAACCCCAATATAGCCACAGGATTCCACAGGTTTCTTTTCTGTTTTTTTAACTCGAAACACGAAACTAATGTAATCCAGTCAAGGGGTAAATTTTATTCATATAGGGTGA
>CAZQNI010000232.1:0-3399 GCA_964594255.1 uncultured bacterium
AAAATAAGACTTTCCCAGTGCATTTCAAGTGAAAAGAAAAGCACAGGAATATTTTGCTTAATGGAAATATGCGAAGCGAGATTGAGCGCCAGAGCTGTTTTCCCCACAGAAGGTCTGGCAGCCAATATTACAAGCTCAGCATTTTGAAAACCACAACTCATTCTATCCAATTCCATAATTCCGGTAGAAATACCTGTAAGCATACTCTTTTTCTCCGCCCTCTCTTCAATGATTTTCATAACTTCCTTAAGCAGCGGAGTTATGGGCTTAACCCTCTCGTAGCTCTTTTTCTTCCTGACGTCAAAAATTAAATTTTCGGCCTCATCAAGGACAACTTCTACTTCCTCTTTTGCGGAACTCGCCTTATCGATTATCGACTTACTTTTTTTTATAAGATCTCTTAAGATAGATTTTTCACTTACAATGTCGGCATAGTATACAATGTTTTCAGCAGAAATGTTACCTTTAACAAAAGAAGCCACAAAAGATGAACCACCAACTTTTTCAAGTAAATCATTTTTTTTCAATCTCTCAACAACTGTAACGATATCGACTTTTTGACCCCTGTTGTAGACATCAAGAATTGCGCTATATATAATACTGTGTGCCGGAAAATAAAAATCATCCGGACTTAATGTAGTGCTAACCTCAGCAGTGGCTCCCATATCCATTAGCATACTGGATATTACAGCGACTTCTGCTTCTTCAGAATAAGGCATTCCAACTTTTTCTGTCAAGCTATACTCCTTATAGCTTTTTTAAAATCTTCTATAACTATTTTCTCACTGCCGGGATTCCTAATTACATAAGCGGGATGAAATGTGGGGATAGCAGGATATGACATATATTCCAACGTTTTTCCTCTCATTTTAGTGATACCGCTCGGCTCTCCCGTAACAAGAGAAAGCGCTATATTACCAAGCAGAACAATAACTTTAGGACAAATTACCTGTACCTGCTTAACTAAATAAGGATTGCATTTCATCATTTCGAGACTTTGCGGGTTTCTGTTTCCAGGAGGTCGACATTTAACAACATTTGTGATAAAGACTTCATCTATTTCAATATCTGCCGCAGAAAGCATACTATCTAATTCCCTACCTGCCTTACCAACGAAAGGTGTTCCTTGAAGATCTTCTTCCCTCCCCGGAGCTTCACCAATAATCATAATTTTTGCATCGATCGGACCTTTTCCGAAAACCGGATTTGTTCTGTTCTTATATAGGTCGCATTTCTTGCAGTTCCGGACTTCTTCCTTCAAATCCCGAAAAGGTGAAATGGTCAAAAGAGAGCGATCTATTTGCTCGAAACCCATGTATTTGAAAAGTTTTAAAACCTCTACGATTTTATCTTTTTGATAATTTTCCATGCCAATTCATCTTTAGAACAACTAAACTCTTCTTCTCCAGAAGCCGATACAATCACACCGGCAATATTTTCGCTTCCAATAGAATCCGGACTGTTTCCTATCATTAAATCACATCCCTTTTCTTTCATTTTTTTCAAAGTCAGAGTCTTAAGATTCTCGGATTCCAGAGAAAAACCAACAACAAACTGTTTCTTTTTTTTCTTTTTAAGCTCTGTAAGAATATCTATATTACTTTTTAACTTTAAATTCAACTCACTCGTTTTCTTTATTTTTTTCGTAAACGAATTAACGGTAAAATCAGCCACGGCTGCACTCATAAAAAGATAATCAACATCTTTCCATCTATCCATAATTCCTTCAAACATATCCTGTGCCGTTTCCACTCTGGTAATCCCATATGGAATATCAGCGTCAGGAATAATAGTATTTCTTCCTAAAATTAAGTCTACCCTACCACCTGCCAGATAACAGTTTCTTGCGAGAGAATAAGCCATTTTACCTGAAGAACCGTTCGTTAAATATCTTACAGGGTCGATTTTTTCAGATGTTCCGCCACCTGTTACAAGACAAAAAGCATTATTAAAAAGATCAGGTGAAAGAGCTCTTTCTGTTTCAAGAACAAGACGAGAAATCGAAGGAAGCCTCCCTTTTCCATCTTTTCCGCATGCTAAGGGTCCAAAAGTCGGATCGACAACTAAATGACCACAACTCCTTAGATAATCTATATTTTTTTGAAAAATCGGATTTTCAAACATCCGGCTATTCATAGAGGGAAAGAACAGCAATTTCTTATTGTAAGCTGCGATTGAGGAAGAAAGAAGATCATCGGCAATACCAGAGGAAGCTTTTCCTATAATGTTATAATCTGCAGGCAAAATAACAAAAAGGGTTGCTTCTTCTGTTAACGATATATGAGGAATGCTCTCTTCCCACAGAGAATCAAAAACACCATCGCTTAAAACAGATAAAACTTCCTTCGAGGCAAATTTTTTTGCGTTCTCCGTTAAAAGCACCTTAACAATTGCGCCTTTCTCCTTAAGCTCTCTCAGGAAGAAAGGAACTTTATAAGCAGCAATACCTCCTGTAACGCCAACAAGAATGACTTTTCCTGAAAGGGGGTTCAAAATTTAGCCTTCCTCTTCTTCTTTAATTACCTCGTATTCAATATTCCCTTCTATAAATTCCTCAACAGACTTATATATGGGTTTTTCGATCGTTGTTCTCTTAAATGTACTAAACCACTGTGCGCTTTTGCCCATAATCACTACAGCTTTATAAATATTTTTCTCTCTCTTTTTAACATCTTCTAACGAAAAAATCATTTCTTACCTCCGATTTTATTCTTTACTCTATGTCTCTCCGCTACAATTATAGACTTAATAACTTTAACAGTTTCTTTTAAGTCTTCATTTACAACCAGATAGTTAAAATTTTTGATCTCTTTTATTTCATGAGAAGCGGTCTCCATCCTTTTTTTTATTTCAATTTCTTTTTCAATATTACGTCCTTTAATTCTTTTTACTGCTTCCGTCATAGTTGGCGGCAATAAGAATATCGAAATGGCATTTTTTATTTTTTTGCAAATACTTATCTTGCCTTTTACATCAACATCCATCAAAATTCCCTTTTCTTCGTTATCCGCTTTAGCAACAAAATCCTTCAAGGTTCCATAAAAATAACCATGTACCTTTGCAGTTTCTAAAAACCTGCCTTCCTTTTCCCAGCTTTTGAATTTCTTCTCATTGATAAAATAATAATTAATTCCATTTCTTTCACCCCTTCTTTTTTCACGAGTAGTAGCGGAAATTGAGTATAAAAGCTTATCATCATCCTTAACCAATAACTTACATACAGTGGTCTTACCAGCTCCGGAAGGACCTGCTATAATTATAATCATTCTATATTTTCAACTTGCTCGCGCAACTCATCAATGAGTTCCTTCAAATCAATAACTTTGTGAACCACGGCAGCAGTATAAGCTTTTGAACCTATTGTGTTTGCCTCTCTTGCCATCTCCTGCAATAAAAATT
>CAZQNI010000233.1:0-3361 GCA_964594255.1 uncultured bacterium
AACATCTTTATCATAATATAATTATAAGATTCTTAAGATAAAAGTCAACATAAGTTATTGAAACGATTCGGTTTTTTAAGAAAAATAGAGAACTTATTTAACCACAAAGACCACAAAGATTTCAAACTGCTGAACTGTTGGTTGGTTATTCGGTTGGACTGTAAAAAAAACCGATGACCGTAGATGGCAGACCGATTTTAACAACGAATTAAGAACCAAGAACTTCGAACCAAATCCCAACCCCTACCTTTCTTTTTCCCTCTTATCGAGGAAATTTGACCGTTCATCGAAAAAATAGTTGCATCTTTATAAAGTTTATGTTAATCTTCCCATGTTATGAAAGAATTTATTTTATATATATTCATACTTCTAATTGTAGCACTTATGTTTACTTTTATTTTTCAGTCGGGTGAAGATGCCCATTTCCTGAACACTTTTTTTGTATCTGTAGTCTTTACTTTTTCTATAGGTTTTATAAATAGAACTCTCTTCGAATTAATTTATTCCAGAATAAAAAATTTGGAAATATACATTCGTATTCTATTTGCCGTTCCCCTCCTCTTCATAGGAACTTTTCTCGGGATAATTGTTGGTAATTATATTTGTTTTCTGTTCTTCGGATTCTATCCTTTCCCTTCTCAAAGTATTGCAAAATTCGGTGTTAGTTTCGGTTTTTTCTCCGTTATTTTAGCAAGTGGTCTTATGTTCAGGGAGAGATCACGCGAGTTAAAAGAGAAGGCTGAGATAGCGAAGCTTGAAGCCTCAATCAAGACTTTGCAGGCTCAAATAAATCCTCATTTCTTCTTCAATTCCCTGGCATCTGTTCAATCACTTATCCACGAGAATCCGGGAAAAGCAGAGGAGGCATTGGCGGCTATCTCAGAGGTTTTCCGATATTCAATGAGGCGCGTGCAGAAGAATTTTATAGAACTCCGTGAAGAAATCGAATTTATAAAACAATTCCTTTTTATAGAAAAGATACGACTGGGAAATAGACTTAAAATTATATGGGATATAGATGAAGAATTACTAAACTGTTCACTTCCGCCTTTCCTTATTCAACCGGTGGTAGAGAATGCCGTAAAATATGGGGTTGAGAAACAGAAAAAAGGGGACGTAAAAATTTCCGTGAAAAAAAAGAATAACGAATTACATATAACTGTGTCAAATACAGGCAGTGCGATAGTTCGCCTTGTTCCTGATCACAGCCTTCTGAATATCAAGAAAAGAATTGAAGTAACTTATGGAAAAAGAGGTTCGTTCGAGATAAACACTAATGGAGAAGTAAAAGTAGAAATATCCATACCCAGGCAATTCCATAAAAGCAACGAAGGATAAGATTCATGAGTTCTAAACGAGACAAAATAAAGGTGCTAATAGTAGATGACGAGAAATTGGTGCGGGATTATTTGAAAAGAGTTATTCTTGAATGGAATGACGTTGATGTTGTTGGAGAAGCCGGAAACGGTATAGAAGCAATATCTAAAGTTCAAGAGCTTGCTCCGGATATTATGCTTCTGGATATTCAGATGCCCGAGTTGGACGGCTTTGGTGTACTTGATTCCCTGGATGCTCCTCCCCCTACTATTTTTGTTACAGCATATGAGGAATACGCAATACAGGCTTTTGAGGTAAATGCAGTAGACTATATTTTAAAGCCAGTTATTAAAGAACGTCTTTTTAGCGCAATAGAGAAGGCAAAATTTCTAATAGAAAGAAAAGAATTGTGGAAATCTGAAGTAGAAAAGATTCTCAACTACGTTAGTCATCAACCGTTAACAAAGATTGCATTAAATACCAGAGCCGGGGTAATGCTACTAAAAGTAGAAGATATTTTATGCGTTGAAGCTGATGGTGATTATACATCTATTCATACTGTAAACAATGATTTCTTCTACAAGAAAAATTTAAAGCATATTGAGTCCCGATTACCATCAGATCTGTTTTTAAGAGTACACCGTTCCTATATTGTAAATCTAAGAGAAATAAAGGAATTGATCTCAAATGTTGGCAGTAGATGCAGACTAAAGATGGTCGATGGCACAGAGATTCCGGTATCGCGCAGAAAAGCAAGAGAAGTCAAAAATAAGCTCAAAATTTGATAAAAGTAGGTTGATATATGCTAAAAAAAATCTTAATAATTTTACTTACCTTTGGACTCTTACTTCCCGGATCTATTCAGCCTTCCATAAATGTTGAAATCAACATTATTGAAGGACAACGTCCCTTAAAAGCTGTTCAAAAAGATATATCCAAAATAAAGAACTATATTAACAAACAATATAAAAATTCGATAAAAAAAAGAGACATAACAACTCCGGTAACATTAAACGATTCCTTATCCTTTAAATTAATTGTTGAGAAAAGCGGAAGTGTTACAGCAATTTGCTCATACCAATCTACAGTAGATGATTTGATTTTCCATAATGATATTCATGAATATGTAGATAGCATAAAATTTCCTCCTGCCAATGATACTTCAGTGATTGATATTTCGTTTGCCATTCAATACGAAAAGAAAAAGAGAGAGCATGGAATCAGTTTTGACATTCCTTCTTATACTACACATGATAATGCGTTCTCGCCTCTTTCGTATGGCGGAAATGTTCTAGGAGGAACATATTATAGTATCACAACCGGCTGCAATAGTCTTCGAACATCTTATAATTCCGCAAGTTACGGAAATATAAAATCCAGTATCTCGTATAGAAGTTTTGGATACTTACATATAGATAGTCAAGAAGATTATTATCGGCTCGTCCTGTCAAAAAATGATAAATTTAAAATATACGTAGGCGGTCTTTTTGAAACATATTTAGATTTATTACTCGATGATATACCAACATGGACAAATGCATATTCTTTAAATATCGGTTGTTTCCTCGATTACAAAATAGATGAGAAAAGCAATGTCTATTTAAAGACGTATTCACCATTTTTGACGTATTCAAATCGCCCACCCTGGGGACTTTTTGACGATGAAATTCTGGATATGTCAATATTAGAATTTCTCATCCGTGGTAAGTTTACATCTATAAATACTTATCGAAAATTATCGTACCAGATAAGATATTGCTACGCTTTCAACAGAAAAATAAGTGGGTTTGCCGGCTTTGATTTTCACTATCTTTATGTTTCCGAACCTCTTGTGTTAAAAAGTGTACTCGGCAAATTCCGTTTTGGATTAATGCTTTAAAACTAAGGAGAATATCATGAAAAAAAGCAATAAAATATGGACATTTATACTAATATTATTAACTTTCTCATATCTTCAGTGTTCTCCTTTAACAGGTCCGGAGCCTGAAAACACACCAACCAATAATTTTGAGATTTTCTGGAAGGATTTTGACCTTCATTATGC
>CAZQNI010000234.1:0-3343 GCA_964594255.1 uncultured bacterium
AAAATACCATCCCGTATCCTTGATCTCCGAAATTTAACCTCAGCTCAAGATTATTAAGGATGGCAAACTTACCCCCCACATATTCTCGTGCCGGATCCGGTATAATCGTCTCGTCATCGTAACCACGCAAACCCCAACTTCCCACACCACCAAGTAAAAATCTCTCAAGCAAGGGAACTTCTTTCCCCGGCGGAGCATACGCATAACCTATTTTCGTTCTATTCATAACAACCAAATCCTCTGCCAGAACAGACTGGAATTTCCTGGCCTCAAGGTCTAATTTATAATACCTTCTATCACCACCCAGAATACCCCCCGCGTACTTTGCGCCTAGAGAATAATAACTGCCAACCCTCGGAGCTATCTTGGAATCCCTGGAATCATAAACAAGAGCTCCGTACAAAGAACTTTCCCAGTTAAGCCCCGAATCAAAATCCGCGTATTCACCTTCAGCATCCACATCTTCCCTTTCCAAACGGTATGTAAATGATGTCCTAAGATTTCTTTCTTTATTCAAGATCCTGCCAGCAGAGACTGAACCTCCCACTTCTTTTACCATATAGTAACTTCTCGAGTAGTACGTATTATAAAGACTAAACCCAGCAGAAGTAGGCGTATCAAAAAGCCATGGCTGAGTCCAGGACAACGAAATATTCTGGAGAGAGCGACCTTCATAGGATGTAAGAGTCTTTTCGAAAGCAAAACTAAGAGTCTGTCCTGTGCCAAATACATTAGGCATCGATAAATTGAATCCACCAGTGAACCCGTAACTTGCAGAATAAGCTACAGAACCCCCAATTTCTCCCGTATATTTTTCCACCACTTCCAGAAGAAGATCTATCGAATCAGGAGACGGAAAATCCATATCGATTTTCATATCAGAAAAATACCCAAGTCGAAAAATATTCCTGTAACTGTGCATTATCCTGTCTCTTCGGAAAAGCTCTCCCGGATAAATAACGATATTCCTCCTGATTACTTTATCATAAGTTTTATTATTACCTGTTATGTTAACAAATCTAACATAAACAGGATCTCCCTTATCTACGTAAAGCTCAATTTCGACAATTGAATCTTTAACAATATTATAACTGGGAAAAACCGTAGCATGTAAATAACCATAGTTCGAATAAAAAATAGAAAGGTCTTCTATTGTTTTCTGGATCTTCTCTTCATTAAATAATTCTCCCTTTTCCCATTGTAGCCTGCTTGAGACAAATCCAAGGTCTTCAGTTCCTTCAAGATGTGTCTCCCCAAAGTAATAAAGTCTTCCTTCATCAACAACATAATTTACTATCGCCTTATTGTCTTCGTACTCCACATAAAAAGTATCCACTTCAGCGCCCAGATAACCATGCTTTCTATACAAAGCTTCAACCTTCGGCGCATCAGACGCCAGAGAATCCAACTTCAAGCTGTTATTCCTCCAGAAAGTCCACCAGCTTTTTGTCTTGTTGGAAAGAACTTTAGAAAGAGTACGATCGGATACTCCCTTATTCCCAATAAAATTAGTCTTTTTAACTTTATATTGTTCTCCTTCCTTAATAAAAAAAGTCACATTCACTCCGTCTTCCTCTTCTTCTTTTTTAATTGAAATCTCTGTACTCGAAAAACCCTTCTCTTCATATAAATCATATATCTTTTCCTTTATCCTGTGCAGCTTATATTCGGAAAGTATAGCAGGAGGTGATAAATCAACAAGGGATGAGATATCTCCGTCACTCAACTTCTTGTTACCTTCAAACTCTAAAGACTTGAGGCGAGGATTTTCAGTTACTTCAATTACTACCCTAACTCCTCCGCTCTTTCGTTTAGCATTAAGCTCCACGTCACTAAAGAACCCTGTCCTATAAAGACTTTCTATTGCCCTTATTCCCATTTCCCGGGTTAAAATCTCCCCTATTCTAAAACCAGAAGAACGGATAACCAGAGAAGTGTCGACTTCCCTAAGTCCTTCTACATCAACCTCTACTATTACTTCTCCGTAAGGAAAAGCGAATAAAAAAATCAATCCTAACATCGCGACTCAACAATAATATATTTAATCATAAAGTCAAGGGTATTCACCGGAAGGGTTAACTTTATCCTCTTTAGCTAATTCCTAAGTTGAACACTTAAACTTTTTAAAAAACTAACAAAAGTAATCATATTGATCTTTTTTTCTCTTATGATGCTTATTAAACTCACAAAACACCTTAATATGCTCCCCTACCAAAGACGATTGCGTGTGGTGTCTGACTTAAAATATGTAAATCAAGACAAAGATTTCTGTTTTCAGCATAATATATGTCAAGAAAACAGGACTTTGCAAATGTCAATCTTGCTCTTCCGAAAACCTGCCAAACTCCAGTAATACCCTGTTCTACTGAAAGACGTCCATGGTGCCAATTTGAGTACTGTTTGACCTCGTATTCCATAGGAGGCCTGGGACCAACCAATGAAAGTTCCCCTTTCAAAACATTAAAAAATTGAGGAAACTCATCTACACTTGTCTTCCTCAATAACTTTCCCCATGAAGTTACTCTTAAATCATTTGTTAATTTGAATTTATATTCTTTGTTTCCGTTTATACATTCTTTTACGAATTTTTTATGGAGCTCATCATCAGAGGATTCGAGCATAGAACGTAATTTGAACATTCTGAAAACTTCCCCTTTCTTTCCGACCCTATTACTTATAAAAAATACCGGTCCTTTAGAAGTTAGCTTTATTCCTAATGCCGCAATTACCATAAGAGGGGAAAAAATAACTATTAAAAAAATTGCGCCTACTATATCTATCACTTTTTTCGAAAAAAGATAAATCTTCGAACGATCACCCCATCTGAAAAACACAATAGGTACATCATCAATATAAGCCCAATAATCTACGTCATCAATACCAATTAAAATCGGAGCAAACAAAATTACAGGAACCTTATCCTTAAAATAAAAAAGGTAATCTATTAAATCTTGCCAGTCCTCTGTAAACGTGGAAACCACAACCGGAAAACCCTTTTTCACGTACTCTTCTATATCTTTTTTGTTTTCCGAAATATTCTTTATATTAAGACCTGAAACCGTGTGGTTTTTTATCCAACTCTCAATATCCTTATAGTTACCTTCAGGCGCAAAAATCACAATTTCTCTCTTAGGCAGCAATAAAGAACAAAGGGGGACAAGAACAATTCTTGAAAAGTATATCAAGAAGGAAAAAATTCCAAAAAGCACAAATAAAGAAAACTCATTCTGGGTATTAAGGGAAGATGAAGCCAACAACCAGATTAGATAAAAAATAAATAAATATGCAATTCCTTTTGTGGTCCTGTAAATATACCTGAAACGATTCAAAAAAACAAGATAAT
>CAZQNI010000235.1:0-3280 GCA_964594255.1 uncultured bacterium
ATCCGGCACATTGGAAAGATTGTACAGTTTAGGTTCAAAACAGACTGTTTCTTTTTTGCTCTTAAGCGGTTCTATTTTATAAGGAATTTCCTCACCTTTATCACCAATAACTCTTATATCGTAAAGATCCTGCCTGGAGTTATTATAAACCTCTGGATCGATTTTAACGCTCGCTATACCTTCAACATCGCTTATCGCAATCCGTTTTTTATACTCCCAGTCTCTTACCGAGAAATCCGCTTTGGTAGTAATTGTTATAAAAAGAAATAATAAAAAGTAATTTTTATTTACCATCGTTTTTCCTACCTATCTTCTTTTGATAAATAAATGAAATCGTAAGAAGTATTATTCCAAGTACTACGAGAGATAAAATCCTGTATATTGTTTCAAGAGAAGATAAATCGACGAAAAACACCTTCAATATCGTAAGAAGAGCTATCCCAAATCCGGCACGTTTTATATTGTGGTTATCTCTAGCTATCCCCATTATGAATAAAACAAGGGAATATACACCCCAGAGAATTGAATATACAAGAGACTGCATTTCATCAAGGTGGCTGAACTCTTCAAAGAATTTATTTGTTCCCGTAATTGTAAAAATGAATAAAAGACCGCCCCCCAATATACTCAGTCCGGTTGTTAATTCCTTGTTTTCGTCTTCTGCTTTCGAGTTAAACTTCGCACAAAGTAAAACGGACGCTATCGTAATTATTGAGTTAAAGAAGAAAGGAAAAGTTTCAAGAATGAAATAATCGATAATTAACATTTTAAAAACCGCGATTCCCAGAAGTACAAGAGAAAGAATTTTTAAAACTTTTTCTTTTCTGCCGAGCGAAAGAATAACCGTCCCCTCAACAGCCCAGGCGCAAGTAGACCAATTTGTTTTAAAGAAAACCGGAATTGCAATTGTGAGGAAGAAAATCGCGAGGCTTGTAAAAGACCAGGCGAGCTCCAGCGTATTTTTTTTCTCGGACCGCGACCCTTCATAATAATAAAAAGCCGAAAGAGCCAGTGCCAGGGTACCCGCGATATAAGGATTTATTTTATAGGTTACAAACCAAAGAACAAAATAATAAAGAAAAGGATTGATAAAGAGTATAACGTATGATTCGGCATTTTCTTTTCTTGGAATATAAAAGAAAAGTGCAAAGAATAAAGTAGAAAAAGTCAAAAACACCCAGGGGTATCCGCTTTCCGATGAATACTTAATTGTAGTAAGAAGCATCATTGCAGTTAGAGAAAACGCAAGGATATTCAGCCATTTCCACTCTTTTATCTTTGTTACAGTAAGAATCCATCCATTTATAAGGGCAAGATATAAAAAAAGTATAACAAGTGCTAATGGGGTAATTTCACCTCCTCTGAAAACAAAAGGAGTAAGAAATGCCCCTATAACGGCAATAAAGGAAATAACACTGGAATCATATCTGAGCGACAACAACACTCCCAAAACTGTGACAAGCAGCATCATAAGGAAAGCCATAACAGGGGAAAACAATTCATAGAAAGCGGACCCAGCATAACACGAAAAATAGAGAATTACGATTCCGCAGCTTGAAATTCCTAATGCATAGTTCTCGTATTTTTTTATCAATTTTTCACCCAGATAAAGTAAACCGATCCCTATAAGCCAACCTATAAATATTCTGACCCATGGACCAATAATTGGCAAAGCATATTTAATGAACAATCCAACACCTATGGCAAGTGCAAAAATTCCGATTATGTGCAAAACATTGATCCAAAGCCTTTCCTGATCAGCTGGAGTAACGGCTGTGTCTTTTATTTTGGTTGGCTCTTTGGGTCTTTCATAAATATAAGGTTTTTGGTCCTCTTCAACTTTCTCCTCTTCTTCACGAATTAGATAAGCCACTTCTTCCTTTTCTTGAGGAGGTTCTTCCTGTGGTGTTTTTTCTTCTTTGTCGCCTTCTAAGAACTCTTCAATCGCTTCTTCCGACTCTTTTTCTTCCTTTAGGAGTTTTTCAATTGAGTTTAATCTGTCGTCAAGACTTTTTAACCTATTTAATATTTCTTCTATTGAACCATCTTCATGATTCATACTGCCCCCCTGTTTCGGTATATATATCATAAGGAATTTACATACATAAGTCAAGTGTGTTATTTTCCATCCCCACCCCAAGATTCTAACCACAGAGAGCACACAGAGAAAAAACAAACTCACAGAGATCACGGAATTTTTTGTTGTTTTAACTATTCAACTCAAATTCGGAGAATCCGAAAACACCCCTTGACAAATTCGAAAAAACGATTATAATGCTTTATATAACAAAGTACTTTGTAATAAATGAAGATCATCAAAAATTAATGTTTAAGGAGGAATAGGAAATGAATATAGTAAAAAATAAGTTAAATAGTTTAAAAATTAAAGTCCTGCATTTTGCAATTGTTTTATTTTTGATATTTTCCGGGTGTGCTGTACCTTTTGAAACCGCGCAAAATTTAGAAAGGGGTCAGGGAGAGCTTATGCTGGGGTATAGTTCTATGTTGAATCTTACTTTCAAGGGTAATTTTGGAATTACAGGTAATACCGATCTGGGTTTTGGTATTGATATGCCGTTTATCAATACGTATTTGTCAGGAAAACAAAAACTCTTTTCCTTCGGAGAAGATCCGCGCTTTGATCTTTTACTCTCGGGGCATACGGGCTATTGATGGACACAGATATTCCATATTATCATTGTACTTTATTGGCAGGGCTTAGTGATGGAGGAGAAGAATATTTTACCTTTGGGGTTGGAATATTGCAAGATCCCCGTTATGCGTTCGCACTTTCCGGGTCTCCTACTTATTCTCGAGAAACCTACTATCATATTCTTGTGGGTATGAGTAACGATAGAGTTATCACGCAATTCCAATTTATTTACGATCCGCATGACACACGAGAAAAAATTAAAATAAGTGTTGGGGTTGGCATTAGAAGTATACAGTTTTTGGAATAAAGGTAGGCAACAAACTTCCTGACAATTTAGTGCTAGAATTCTTTTGATTTCAGCTAATCTTAGATTAACATTATTTTAATATAATTATAATTATTTCTTAAATATTAGAAAGAATCTTCAAAATAGAGCTTGCATTTTTAACGAAAACAGTTTATTTATAAATTGAGAAAATAAAAGGAGATGTTTATAAGTGAGCAAAAGACAGAAAAGATACCTGTTTA
The DNA here is from genome assembly GCA_964594255.1 of uncultured bacterium. Classification (GTDB taxonomy): domain Bacteria; phylum Hydrothermota; class UBA3072; order UBA3072; family UBA3072; genus JAFGHJ01. The sequence goes on from CAZQNI010000235.1 coordinate 3,182, forward strand.
TCTGCGACTTCGACAAGACATTAAGTTTTGATGATTCAGGTGTCATTTTAAGTGAAAAAATAGGAATCGATGAAGAAACCTTCGAGCAAAAACTTGTTA
>CAZQNI010000236.1:0-3265 GCA_964594255.1 uncultured bacterium
GATATAGAGGCATTGTAGCTGCGAGAGTTTTTCCTTCTCCTGTTTTCATCTCCGCAATATTTCCCTGATGCAGAACGATGGCTCCTACTATTTGTACGTCATAAGGCACCATTTCCCATTCCCATTCGAGGTCGGTTACACTCCATTTTTTACCCAATAAAAGTTCACATGTTCTTTTTACCAGGGCAAAACTCTCCACCATTAAATCGTCAACAGTTTCGCCTTCTTTCAATCTTGTTTTGAATTCTTCGGTAATTTTTGGAAGGTCGTTTTCCTGGAGCTTTTGGTATTCTTTGAATTTGTTGTTTATTTCGTCGACGAGCGGATAAATCTTGTTTAAAACTCTTTCATTATGTGATGGGATAATCTTTTTTAAGAGGCTAAACACGAATTAAATCACCTCTTTCCCTACCGGTTGATATATAACTTATCTTCACTTCCAGGAAATCCTCAATAAACTTTATAAAAGTTTTTGCCTCTTCGGGTAAATTATTATAATCTTTGACGGATTTTGTGTTGTTCCATCCGGGAAAACTCCTGTAAATTGGTTTTGCTTTCTCTAATTTCCAGATTTCCGAAGGAAAAAGTTCCTGCTTTTCTCCGTCTATTTCGTAAGCAGTTGCTATTTTAACTTCGGGAAGATTGTCCAACGCGTCGATTTTAGTAATAGCTATTTCGGTGACTCCGCATATCCAGCTGCTGAACTTTAAAGCTACAAGGTCCAACCAGCCGCAATTTCTCGGCCTTCCTGTGGTTGCTCCGAATTCATCTCCGGTATTACGAATAAGTTCTTCTGTTTCTTTTTCCATGCGACTGGGAAAGGGACCCTTACCTACCCTTGTAGTATATGCTTTTGTAACTCCGATAATACTGGAAATCAAGTTTGGCGGCACACCGCTTCCCGTTAAAATTCCTCCGGGTGTGGGGTTCGAGGAAGTAACGTAAGGGTATGTTCCGAAGTCTATATCTAAAAGGACTCCCTGTGCGCCTTCGAATATTATTTTTCTATTATCTTTTATGAGTTTTCGAAGAAGTTCTACCGTGTCAGTTATCATGTTTCCGTAATTTTCCCTGAAGGATTCTAGGGTCTTTAGATATTCAGGCGGTAGATTGAATTTAGATAAATAATCGGAAGAGTTAATGTCTCCCATACGGATTCCTTTTCTTAGTATTTTATTTGAGTATGCCGGTCCTATCGCTCTTCCTGTTGTACCAATTTTATCTTTCATTTCTTTTTCTTCTTCGAAATAGGAGGGAAGTATTAAATGACTTCTTTTGCTTATCTTGAGGTTGTCGTTTATTTTTATTCCTTTCTGTTTTAATTCTTCAATTTCTTTAAGTAACTGGGCTATATCAATTACCACTCCGTTTCCGATTATTGATATCTTGTCCTGGTGAAAAATGCCTGATGGAATAAGATGCAGAGATAATTTTTCACCTTTGTATATAACTGTATGTCCGGCGTTTGCGCCTCCCTGATATCGGCAAACCGCATCGAAGTAGCCGGCGAGATTATCTATTAATTTTCCTTTTCCTTCGTCACCCCATTGAAGTCCTATCAGGGCAGTATTTAGTTTAGTAATCTTATTCACCATCAGAAACTTTCTCTGTAAAATATCTGGAGCTGTCTTCCGACGCTTCCTGAAAAGATATCTTTTAAATCAAACTGAATACCCATACTTCCGGGTTGTAACTTGTAGCCGAGATTAAATCGGTTTTTATCTTCGTCATTAGAGCCCATTATATATTCCAGGTGAAAGGTGTTAGCTTCACCTAAATTTAGAGCCACATTTCCGAAAAGATCCATGCCGTTACCTTCATCGTGGTTATAATTAGCTCCACCGGCAAGTATTAATCCCGGAAGCAAACGGGTTCCAATAGTTGCAAATAAATGCTTTTCAGCGTAATTTTCAATCGGTTCATTATTATATCCAATCACACTTTCTAATATTCCATTACCAAATAGTCTTGCCCGAACATCGACACCCAGTTGGTCTTCCCAATCAATATCTTCGTATCCCACAATATTTGTTCCGCCAAAGCTTATGCTTAAAATAATTCCGTTCCAGATTCCGGTTCCAATTTTAGCTCTTAATTTATTAATTGGTTCTTCTTTTATATGGATGATGACTTCACCGTGGTAAAGAAGAACCGGTAATGGGTTATCGATTCCTGTTATTGGTTCGTAGTAGGTAGAAATCATAGATAAAAGAAAAAGAATCATTTGACCTCCTTTATATACTGAAGCGAATGCTTCCTTCACCGATTATATTGTTAACTTTTTGTATCATTTGTTCATCCGGTTTTATTTTTATATCTCTGGATTTCAGACGTATTTCTTCATAGTCGTTTCTGCAAAGTATTGTAAGAGGTATTTTCCCAGAGTGTTCGACTAAAACTTTTCTCACGCCGGTTATGTCTTCTTCGCTTAATCCCGCAAGATCCAGGATAAGATAAGCGCACGTGAGATGATTTTCTATTTTATCCAAAGGCATTATTTTTTCTGCACTGATTTGAACTTGATTGCTCATTGAGTCGGTCTTTATCCTGCCCTTTATTACTACGGATCCGAGGGAATCTAATTTGCTTCCGAATTCTTCGAATAATTTAGGGAATACCAGTACTTCAAAAGAACCGTTTTCGTCTTCTACTTTTAATTTAGCCCATCGGCGATTCTTTTTCGATGTTTTTTTCTCGACTTTGGTTATGGTTCCTCCGGTGATAATTAACTTATTGCCAGGTAAATCGCTTAGTTCTGTAGATGGAGTGAATAGTGCTTCGGAGAGCTTTTCGTATTGAGATAAAGGATGGCTGGAGAAGAAGAAACCGTAGGCTTCCTGCTCGTATCTTAATTTTTCATCTTCATCGAAGGGTGTTGTCGGAATTAATTCTTTCTTTTTATCCCCAAACAATGTCTCCATTTTTCTTTTTTCTTTTGTCTTTGCGTAGTTAATCGCGTTTTGCAGGGAAGAGAGCAAAGAATGTCTGTTCGACTCGAGAGTATCGAAAGCTCCTGCTTTAATGAGACTCTCGATAACTTTCTTGTTTACCAATCTTCCGCCGGCTCTTTCTACGAAGTCGAAGAAATCCTTAAATTTTTTCTTCTTCCTTTCTTTTATAATTTCCAGAACAGCATTTTTCCCGACATTTTTTATGCCGCCCAGACCATAACGAATTGTGCTCTTTTCGGGAGTGAATTCATAACTGGAGACGTTTATATCAGGAGGTTTGATTTCTATTCCGTGTTTTCTGGCATCTTTGATAA
>CAZQNI010000237.1:0-3238 GCA_964594255.1 uncultured bacterium
CAAACCCTAAGAAATCTATAGCTGCTTTTAAAAGAAAACTACTGTCAGAGCCGCCCGAAAAGGCAACGAGAACAGATTTGTATTTCTTTAAGATTTTCCTTAATTTTTGAATTTTCTTATTTTTTTCTGTAAAACTTTTCAGCGATTTCAATTATACCTATTTGCCAGAATTTACCAATAAGAGGTCGATTTTCTCTTAAAATCCGAAGCAGCCTCCTCCTTTATCTTTCTTGTAAAGCACGTTTATTCCTATTCTTATAGCGGAATGAGGACCTTCGCTTTCCCCTATATCACTAAGAAAGGTTGAAAATCTTCCGTCGAGAACAAACCTGAAGTCGTATGTCCTAAATATAACCATACCTGCTCCGGCTTCTAAAGCTAATCCATCGGCGTAATCATAAAAACTAAATGTTATGCTTTTCCTCGCCAGACCCACACTTAAATATGGAGAGAAGTCCGTCGTGTTGAGAAAATAGAGAAGTGATATGCCAAGTGCCCATTCACTTAGATCGATTTCTCCGGATCCAAAATACCAATCCACTTCCGCGGCAAAATTTGGGGTTTCATACCAGCCTTTCCATTCATAATAATTTATAGAATTATCTTCTGCATCGCCGTAGCCAATTATTGGCATGCTCATTCCAAATCCAAAACCCGAAGAGAAAAAAGCTTTCTTTCTTTTTGCCCCTGTTTCTACTTCTTCTTCTGTGATTTTACCGATTTCGACTGTTTCTTCTACTTCTTTTCCGTACTCGATGGACTTCGCCAGACGAGAGATACACACATCTAAATCTTCCGCAGTTTGTGATGTAACTTTATCTGAAAATACTATTTTACCTGATTGAGATTCAACAGCCACGGCTGAAATAATGTGTTTTTCGCCTATTTTGGTCAGAGATCCGAATATCACTTTCGTAAGCCCAATTTGATTGCCTATTTCAGTAGCACATTCTTTGTTGTAGCATTCTACTTTTTTGCCGAGTTTTTGCTCTATTTTGTCCGGAGGTACCACTATGTGTCCGTAGGAGCTTAGTTCAGATTCGATAAGCTGATAAATTGCTTCGGTTATGTTGCTTTCTATTCCTACTGGTTTAAAAGGTAATATTCCTATTGTTTCGGCGTTTAAGCTAACAGGTAGAATTAAAACCGTTAATATGTAAATAATTGTGCTTTTAATCCTTCTCATTTCGCCTCCTTTTTTTACAGAATAAGGGAAAAGGCTTATTTTGTCAAGGGTTTTTTGATACCCGTAAGAGTTAGTGTATTTAATAAATTTAAAGGGAGGAAAATATTAAAAGGGGAAACCTTTCTCTGTTTCTTCGCGCTTCCTGGTTCTTTTTCTTTCCGGATTTTTTGCTTCCCTGTGTACGATGTTGGTTTCTATAATAATAGCCTTTTCCGGTTCTGCAGGACATACGTTCTGGCATGCTCCGCATCCGATACAAAACGAAGGTGTTGTCGTAGGTATAAGTAATAATCCTTTATATGGTGTCATCGTTACAGCGGCTGTTGGACATATTTCGGCGCAGGCACCGCAGTTAGTATTGTTCCTGTAAACAACACAAAAATCTTTAATGAATTTAACTCTGCCTATCTGGATTTTTTTCTTTTCTTCTTTTGTGTGTGGAATTATTGCGTCAGTAGGACATACTTCCAGGCATTGGGTACACTCGTAGCTGCAGTATCCGCTGTAAAAATCCATGTGAGGAATAAAGACACCTTTAAGTCCGTATTGAAACAAAGAGGGCTGAAGTACGTTTGTAGGACAGTTGTTTACGCATAGATAACATGCGGTACATTTGCTTATGTATTCATTGAGGCTAATGCTTCCAGGTGGAGTTGGGGGTGGAAGGTAGGATTTTATCGGTGTTTTTTTGTTTCTCAACAATAAGTTAATTCCCGAAAAACCTAAAATACCGAGCAAAGAATAAAGGAAATTTCTTCTCGATAAATTTTGTATTTTTTGGTTGTCTGTTTTTTCCTTTTTTATCGATGGTTTATACTTTATCGCTGAAGAGGGACATACATTTAGACAGTTAAAACATCTGATACAGGAAAAATTATCTACGGTTTTATCTTTTGAATTTATGCATTCTGCTTTGCAAACCGATTCGCAAATTCCACAGGAGGTACAGCTCGATTTATCGATTTCCATTCGATATAAGCAGCGGACCGAAAATATTCCAAGAAAAGTTCCTAAGGGGCAGATAGAATTACAGTAGAGTCTGCCTCTTTTTAGAGAAAGATATATGATTGTTCCCAGAATTAATATGAAAGGTATTAAGGCAAACAGATTAAAGGTTGGAAGGGTCATTATATGGAGGGCGTATATGTCAGCTTTTCTAAGTATTAGTTCTCCACCGTTGTTAATAATTACTATGAAAGGTTTTAATAAGTAGTTTACTATCTTACCGAAAAAACTGTAAGGGTCCAGGTATCCTATCAGATAAAGACTTCCGGATATAAGGCTTATAATTGCGAAAATAAGTATAGTTAATTTGAGAAGGATTAAAGGTTTGTGATAACTAAATTTTGTTATCTTTTTTTTCTTTCTTTTACTTCTTATGAGAATATCTTGAAAGCTGCCAAGAGGGCAGAAGAATGAACAGTAAATCCTGCCGAATATTACGGTTGATAACAAAAATAAAACAAGTAATAGCAATGACAGAAAAAATCCTTCGAAAAAAAAAGAAATTGCCAGAGGAATTATTTGAGATTTGAGCGGTATAACTTTTAGTCTTTCAGGAAAAAAACGAAAGAAAGAAAAAATTATGAAAATAAAAAATAAAACCTCAGACGATACTCGCAGAAGCTTTAACTTGCTTGCTTCCATTTACAGGGTAATTCTCTTTATATTTAATTCGTCGAGATTGCTGGTACCAATACCCAGATCGCTGCCAATTTTTATATACCTTATATTTTCTACTTCTTCTCCCAAAATTTTAGAAGAGGCGACGTCGAGTGCTACCATATCCTTCGATAAAAGTTGCATGCTCTTTTTTACCACATCTTTCAGGGAACGGGATCTGGGTCCATTCGTCAATATATTGTAAGCGTCGACTATGGTAAGATCCGGTTTTCTATATAAAGGGAATTCGGCAATGCACCTGTCAAGATCGGTTCTATGATAATAACCTCTATCCCAGACTACTCCCATAAGGTTTTTTAATGCGCATGTCATTCTGGTGCTTCCGTGGTGTTTTAATATAGGAACGTTAATGAAAACATCGCTTTCCAG
>CAZQNI010000238.1:0-3225 GCA_964594255.1 uncultured bacterium
TCTATGTTCTATATAATACCAATTGGAGTTAATTCTTGCGCCCTGTCATTCCCGCAAAATTTATCCCTAAGGGAGCGGGAATCCATAGGTTTATATGCACTGGATGCCTGCTTTCTCAGGCATGACGCAATGATCGGTAGTCTGTTAAAAAGCGCATTTATTTAATTGGATTGGTATAATACCTAAGATACTTAGGTATTCCTATTATCTTACGGCTTAATATTTAATTTTAGATATACCCTACTAAATATGGGAGTTTTGATACCTAAGATACTTAGGTATTCTTTGAAGATCAATCGGAAAAGTAGAACCTATCCCAAAACCCTTGTTTTTGGCCATCCGGCGATGGCTGCTTAAAATTAAGCAGTCTGGCTCAAAACTGGTTTTTATTGAAGGCGGATTAGCCCCTTTAGAAAATACGACATAGAAAGATTTCTAACGGGGTAAACTGAGAACGCAGAGAAACGAGCAAAGTCAACTGATTTTGAGGGGAAATTACAGTAAAATGGCAAAACTGTTTTAGTCGAAGCGGCAAGCTATACTCTCACTGATATTCAGGAAAATAATCAGCCAGATTCGTACCATTATATTCAACATCGCATAGTAACCGTCCGTACGTAAGTTTGATCGCCTTCACTAATTCGACTTCTTCATTGAGTATCAAATCACTAAGTTTATCTTTTGCAGCTTGATATCCCGGCTTGCTTTCCTCTGGAGTATTATACCCATTGGCCCTTACGAGACTTCCTGTCTCATTATTCCACTTCCAACCAGGCGACACCTCAAAAGTATCACCATCAATTACCTTTGTTACGGTAAAACTCATAGTAAATCCCTTTCTTATTTCATTCTGATTCATCCTTATTATTTAAATCAATATTTGAGGATCGTGATTTTTTTATTCCCCAGATTTCGCATGCGATAGATTCTAATTTCTTTAAAAAATTATCAACGTTATAGCCAGCAATAAATGCAACAGCCAAATAGCCAAAGATAAATGCATCGGTCCGCGGTTCAGCATCTAAAGTCAAAAGACCGGCTTTAAGAAAGATACAACTAACAACTCCGCTGATGGTACTCGTTATAGGACGTAGATAATACCAAACTTCCCAATCAGGGTCCCAATTTTTTCTTACACACTTACTTAGATATACACCTCTGAGACAATAAAGAATTCCGCCCATAGCACCAAGCAAGGAGCATTTAATGAAAAGCAGGTTCTGTATGTACCATTGCGGCATAGTCCAGATATGGTGTGACAATAGCAGAATTGTTGTTAATGCAATCCAAACAAGTAAATAGAAAATAACCTTTTTCATATCTATTCCTCTACTTCATCATAAAAAGGTAATGGTTCAATTTTTGAATAATTATCTCTATTTGGAGCATTATTGTAAAACCATATTGCTTTAACTTGTGTCACGCATACATGCGCTCCTCGTCGTCTAAAAGCATTCGTCACTTTCTTAGAAGGGTGTTTTGGCGCGCCGTTCACTGCACATGAACAGAACGCCGACATTTTCTTTGTGTCCTTTTGTTCTTGCGGAAGCTTAGTACCAACCAACCGATTCAGAATGGTTGGCCCGATACATCTCTTGCTTCCATGATGAGGAACTTGCATGAAAGAGTAGTCCTCATGCGTAATGCTCCCAGCTTCAAGCAAATCGACTGCATTTGTCAAAGCAGGGATTCCCGCATCGCCAGTAAAGAGTAATTGCTTGCCAGCAACTCTCAACAAAGTAATTGCACCCGAGTTATTCTCCGCGCTGGTTTCTCCGCTATCATCCAAAGTTTCTATAGCCCAGTTTTCAAATACCTTCGAGACAACTTCCGTAACTCTTTCGGTAACACCGGTCAACAAGGTGGCAAAAACACCCTTCGACTCGGGCGTGGCGGCAAAATCAGGTAACAGACTTTCGTAATATTCCTTTGTTGGGCCTGCTATATCAATCCTACCAAAACCAAAATCTTTATAAGTCCCGACAAACGGCTCAATAATCGGAATTTCTTTTTTCTCCGCAATTCTTTCAAGCTCCCGTGCGGTATCTAACGATTTCTTGAGAGCTTCGCTAACACTCTTATCCGTTACCCGGCCATCTACAAACCATTTGGAAATGTTGTTCGTATGAGTCTCATCCCATGGTTTATGCATCCAAAATTCTTTTACCTGCATCTGCTTTAGCACTGTTTGAAGGCCAGCAGTATGATCTTCGTGAGGATGTGTTGCTATCACGAGGTCAATAATATCAGTACCATCATAGTATTTTTTGATGTGGTCAATTATCTTCTGACCGTCATCCTTGAACCCCCCGTCAATAATAACAACAGCTTGCTCTTCTCTCTTTTTTTCGAGTAGATTGCCAAAACGTAGAGATATCGCATCCCCGCTCTTACTGTCTGGTCCAACAGCTAAAAAATCGATTTCATAACCAACTTGCATTTCCAAATCTCCAAATATTTATCATTTTGTCGCCCAGTTGTCAGCCCCCGTTGTGCGCCAAAAATACAACCAACCGCCAATTCCCGTCAAACAGTTTCGTCCGTCCTCCGTAGAAGTTCCACTTCGGAGGATGGATATCTCGTATCCTTCGACTCCGCTCAGGACAGGTCCCGTGGACTGTATCTCATGTATTCTTTCCGCTCTGGGGTGCTGTTTCTCTTTCAATGCGTATTATCGGCATAAAAGAAGGGCGAAATCAGAAAAATGATATGCGAAAGCGCAATACAGGACAGAGGACAGAAAACGGAAGAGAAATCTGAGGGGAATTAAAGGTGTCCGGTACATTTTACCTCTTAGAAATCTGTAGAAATCCGGGGACAGCTTACTTATTTCTCCCTTTCATTGAGGTCTTTTCGTATGCTACTCTGCGAAGCACTAGTGGTGGGTCCATTCTCCGTAGTACTACGAAGGATGAAACGCTACGTAGCACGAGTCTCGCATAGGGTTCTTCCAACACCTGCCTGCGCATAGCCGCTTCGGCGAAGGCAGGGATGCGTCAATCCTTCGGTTTCGCTTAGGATGAATTTGCTCGGCCTTTTTTTACAGACATACCCCAACCACAGAGGCCGGGGCTAAACGCTCTAAGCTGTCCGCTCTACGCTGTTGCGGCATTGATTCTTTCTATCAGGCTTGGCAGCTCAGCAAGATTTTTTATCTTATGAATTCCTTCCGGAACTTTTTGGCCGGTGTTGGTGTGGGCCTCTTTTAAGACAGCATGCATGCCA
>CAZQNI010000239.1:0-3214 GCA_964594255.1 uncultured bacterium
CGGTCGGCTGCAGCCCCTTCGGGTCTTCCGCAACGCCCTTTGTGTGCCTGCTGTTAGAAAAACAATCTTAGTTTTTACAACCCCGATGGAGTTACTAGGAAGGGGGGATACTGGAGTTGATTATAACTTTGAAAAAAAGCAAAGAAAAAAATCTCCGAAGGAATAATTTTTATATTAATTTAAGAGAGCCTTTTTAACATTACTCCAACAAATCCAGAACTTATTATATTCAATTTTCAAAAACCCTCAAGTCGGAGTGAAACCCATCTCCACCCCTTCATAAATAATCCCAACCTTAAAAACAGAACCCAATCACCCATCCCAAAAAAATTCCCAGATACAATTTTTTGAAAACACCCTAGAGTTCTTCTTCAGGATGCAGGATATAGAGAATAGGGATTAGGATCTCCTAACGCACATCCGATAAGAAAATTGAGAATTTATAATTTAAAGTTAGAATAAGCTGGAACCAAATGGTATTTAACGAGGTCTTATATCGAAAAGATTCATTAAGGAGGATTTTATGAATAAGAAAATAAAAATTAGGTATAGCAATTACAATCTGTATAATAATAGTATTTTTCTTTCTGAGTTTTACAAGGAAACCCGCTTCAGATAACAGTTATGAATACGGTGATATTTCAGACTGGAGTGAGATTTCGAAGTTGTATATTTAAGATAAGGATGTGGGTTTTGGATTTTCTAATGATTATGAATGTTTATATGCTGTTTTCTATTTTAGAAATCCAGCCTGGGCGAGTTTAATTAGTATGTCAGGAGTAAAAATGTGGCTGGATAATACAGGAGAAAAAAAGAAGGAATGTGGTCTTTCTTTTATCGGTGGATCCTCAATGCATGATATACGCCGTTCAATATCGGATGAAGGAAGTTTTAAAATACCTGAAGAAGGACCAATGGGGAGAGAACGTTCTATTGAGAATAAACTTACCGTAATAGATGAAAAAGGAGGTATAATATGCTGATGAATATGAAGTTAACTAGAGACGTTGAAATCAGTTTATACGGCTTAACAAGGGGATTTCTACGATTAATATTAGTACCAATAAACCATGTTATGCGCGCACGTACACATCGCGTGCAAATCAGGAGGCTCATCATGAAACCGACCCTTCTCATTCCAGTGCTCTTTGCGGGTATGTCCTGTTCGAAATTACAGTATCCCGAGTTTGAGCCAAGCAGCGACATCGTCAACTACGATCAGTATGACCAAACACGATTGCCGATCCTATTCGATGCGGGCGTCTATCCCTACATCGAAATCACCGTCCAGGGTAAGGTCCTCAAGCTTCATGTCGACACAGGAGATGAGGTCTCGAATCTATCGCTGACATCATCCCAGATGAGCGGCCTAACATTCGAATACACCGACATGGAGTATAAGACCAGCGACATGCAGGGGAAAACCGTTGTGAAGAATTTCTTCGAATTACGGGACGTGCAGATCGGTGACTATGTACTCGAAAAGGTCTTGTGCACTGAATCGCTCCAAAGGCCTGCTCCCTACTTGATGGATGTGGGTGTCATTGGATGGCATTTACTGAAGAAGTTCAGCCCTCTTATCGACTACCGGAATGGAGCAATAACGCTCTACAAACAAGGTCACTTCCCGGAGGACGTCAACCTCCCGAATTGGAACACAATCGTGCTGAACTTTGAACCGCCGCTAACGTTCTCTGCTCAGATCCAGAACTATAACAGGGTACTGCAGCTTGGTATGGATACAGGTTCCCTCATGGTGGGCAGTTCCGCTGACAATTGCGGAGTTGAGAACTGGATCAGGATCGAGATACCGCAGAACATCCTAAATCAGTATTCGATCACGCATTTCATGTCCAACCCCGATTTCCCTGTCATCAACGGTGTTTCCGTTACATCAAACGGATCGGTAATCGAGAATCTTGACTTCCTGTACTACCGCACCGAACAACCAGCTAATAGAGACGGCTTCTTGGGCGGCGACTTCTTCTTCAAGTACCGCGTTTTTGTGGACACTCCGAATGGTGTTCTGTACTACCAGTCATATTGAATGCTACTCAACCGTTAGTTGGGTTTGGAGCAGACGTGCGCCTAACATTAGGTTGAAGCTGACGTGCCAGGCAAACCTTCGTCCATAAACGAAAGACAGCTTCTCTCCGTGTGGTTCGCTCCGCATTGCACAGCGCCGGCACGCAGCTTAACCGCGTCGTTATGGTTAAAAAAAATATTAACGGGAATTTATAAATGGATAAACTGGAAAAATCAGGATTAGAAATTGTTGCCAAATTAATGTCAATATCTGCCAGAACCGCTCCTAAATCCGGCGGTATAGACCATGTACATATAATGGTTGCGTCCTCCAATGAACAAAAATCTATCGCTGACAAGATGAGAAATATTGGAGAAGAGATCTGTCAAAAAATACCAAATTAAGAGCTTGGAAAGGCAATAAAAGAAGATTGGGAAAGTGATGCAAAGACTATAATAGAATACAGCCTTTTGCTACTGATAGGAGTTGAAGCTGAAAAAGTAATAGGCCTCAATTGTGGAGGATATGGATTTTCTACCTGTCCAGAAACGTTAAAACATTCTCGGATTTCCTTAACAGAAAATAGTCTCCCTGGTCCCTATTGTATTTTTAAAGTAATGGATTTAAGTATTGCGTCTACATCAGCAATTAAAACTGCAATGGAACATAATGTTGATAATCGTGTAATGTATAAAGCAGGAGTTGCGGCATTAAAATTAGGTGTTTTACAGCCCTGTGATTTAATAATGGGAATACCCCTATCGGCAACAGGAAAAAATATTTATTTTGACAAAGCGATAAACTTGATGCTTGGAAAATAATCCAATTAAATAAAAATAATAAAGAACCATAACAACTCAATCCACTTGGCCTCACTCCGGCGCTTCGCGCCTCCGTTAGGCAGGTGATTTCTGTGTTACGCAGATTTGAATGACTGTCCATGGGTGTCAGCGTTATTCTGGTTATTCTTATAGCAAGAGAAAGCGAAACAAATTAAAACGTAAGCTCCTAGGTGGAAAACGAAATGGAGGAACAATCAAATCCAAGGGATAAGTTTAATTTTTCTTTATTTAGCCTTATTTTTAATTCGATCTAACCAAACATCTCTTGGTGACTTTTTTCCTTTACCTTCTTTTTTTTGCTTTTAGCAGGCACACCCCATTGAAAAGTAAACTTTCTAACGGGGCA
>CAZQNI010000240.1:0-3203 GCA_964594255.1 uncultured bacterium
AAATATTAAAACCGCAGATCCCTTGCAATTTAAGGGTTACGTAAAAAAGATTGAAACGGCAAAGAAGGGAACTTCTTTAAGTGAAGCTGTAATAACAGGAGAAGCCAGAATTGATGGTAGGGATGTTGAGGTAGCGATTATGGATTTTTCTTTTATTGGTGGTTCTATGGGGTCTGTGGTAGGAGAGAGAGTTAAGAGGGCTATTGAAAGAGCGAGTAAGCGCGGCTTACCTCTTTTAATAGTTAATGCTTCTGGCGGTGCCAGGATGCATGAGGGTATTCTTTCTTTGATGCAAATGGCGAAAACTGCTACTGCTCTTAATAAATTAAAAATGCCCTATATTTCTATTCTTACCAATCCTACCACTGCAGGAGTTCTTGCTTCTTATGCCTCGCTTGGAGACATTTTGGTTGCCGAACCAGGTGCGCTTATTGGATTTGCGGGTCCCAGGGTAATAAAACAAACAATAAAAAAAGAATTGCCGGATGGTTTCCAGAGAGCTGAGTTTCTCCTGGAGCACGGGCTGATAGATATGATTGTATCGAGAAAAGAACTAAAGGATACAATCGTTTCTCTTTTATCGCATCTTTGTTAAAAGCATAAAAATGTTGAAGAAAGATGCGGAAATTATTAATTCTTTAGGTATTCATGCGAGACCTGCTTCGATGATAGTCAAGCTTGCTTCCGCTTTTGATTCTAGAATCGAATTGGAGAAAAACAATGTCAGAGTTAATGCTAAAAGTATTATGGGCGTTCTAATGTTGGCTTCTGAACAGGGTGACAAGGTAACAATTATAGCTGAAGGTAAGGATGAGAAAGAAGCAGTTGAATCTCTGATTAAGTTAATAGAAATAAGGAAATTCGATGAAGAATAAGATATTTAGAGGAACCCCTGCTTCTCCATCTATTGCTATAGGTAAGAGTTTCGTATATTCGCCTAAACAGATAGTGCTTTCTTCCATGGTGGAAAGAAAGGATATTACTGAAGAATTAGCGCTTTTCGAGAAGGCGCGTAATATGGCTTTAAAGCAACTCCGAAGTCTTCGAGTTGAATTAAAGAAGGCAAGCGATCCGGTGAGTTCAAAGTTAATAGATGTCCAGATGCTTTTCTTACAGGATCCCCTTTTCTTAAATTCAGTAGAAAAGAGGATCAGGGGGGGAGTCGAATCGGCAGAGGAAGCCATAGTTAATTTTTCGGAAAGTCTTGAAAAAGATTTTCGTGATATTCCGAATAGTTATATATCAGAACGCTATCTGGATGTAAAAGATATTGTTGAAAGATTATTGAAGAATTTGAAGGAAGAGGAAACGGATAACGCATTAGGAAGTTATGGCGATATAATGATAGCGGAGAGTTTTACCGCTTCTACTGTTCTGCAAATGAGTAAAGCAGGCGTTGGAGGGTTAATAGCCGAGAAAGGAGGAAGGACTTCACATTTTGCTATTCTGGCAGAAGCATTGAATATTTCGGCTGTTGTAGGCGTAAACGGAGTTACCGGGGAGATTGAGTCCGGAGATGAAGTGATAGTTGATGGTATTAGCGGAGTTATAGTTATTAATCCTGATGAGGATACAAAGAGAAGGTTTGAACGAAAGAAAGAAGAGACAAATGCTATTCAAAAGAAATTTCTTGAACAAAAAGACCTTCCCGCTACTACTATTGACGGCTATTCTGTTGATATTTCCGCTAATATCGAATTGCCGATTGAGCTTCCTTTTATCAAGAAGTTTGGGGCTAAAGGAGTAGGGCTTTTGCGTACCGAGTTTCTTTTTCTTACTTCTGAGAATGTTCCCGATGAGAAAGAACAGTATGATTTCTATTTAAAAGTTGCAGAAAGTGTTTATCCTGATTATGTTATAATGAGAACTCTTGATCTTGGAGGAGATAAAGTTTTTAAGACGAAAGTTCAGGAGGAGAATCCTTTTTTAGGATGGAGAGGTGTTCGTTTTACTCTTGCGAACGAGAAAATCTTCAAAGATCAACTGCGCGCGATGCTAAAGGCTTCAGCTAAAGGTAATGTTAGGATTCTTATCCCAATGGTTTCTCAACTAGAAGAAATTGTAAGGGTTAAAGATATGGTAGAAGATATTAAGGTTCAGTTAAAGAAAGAGGGTGTAGCTTATGATGAAAACATCGAAATAGGAGCTATGGTTGAGATCCCTTCCGTTCCTTTAATGGCAGATTTCTTTTCTGAAGTAGTTGACTTTTTTTCTATAGGAACAAATGATTTAACTCAGTATACCCTTGCAGTTGATAGGGGGAATAAGAATATATCCAGTCTTTTTGACCAGCTTGACCCTTCGGTTATTATTCTTATGGAAATGACGGTACGAAAAGCGCATCATAAAAATAAGTGGGTCGGGATTTGCGGCGATATAGCTGCCGATGTGGTCGCAATACCTGTTCTTATAGGAATGGAAATGGATGAGCTTTCGTTGCCTCCAAGTTTCATCCCCCAGATTAAAAATATTATAAGAGGCTTAAGTCTGAAAGAATGTAAGGATTTATTGGAAAGTGCTAAGAAAAAACGATCGGCAAGTGAAGTGAGGGAATTCTTGAAAGGAGAAATGCTGAATAGATTTCCTTCTCTTAAAAACATACTTGTGGAGGTTGAAAATGATTGAAATTATTGATGATTTACCTCAGCAAATCGAAGAGGCTGTCGAGCTAGGATCTGCGGCCGATTTCGAGTTTAAAGGCATTAAAAATGTGTGTGTTGGTGGTATGGGAGGCTCTTCTATAGGGGGCGAGCTGCTTTGTAATATTGCGGCAAAGTATTCTAAAATACCTTTTTTTATTGTCAGAGATTATAATTTGCCCAGTTTTGTCAATAGTAAAAGCCTGGTGATTATTGTTAGTTATTCGGGGAACACGGAAGAAACTTTGTCTCTTATGAATCAGGTCCCTCATAAAGCTAAGATTTTATGTGTTAGCAGTAATGGCGTGGTAGGGGACCGAGCTAAGGAGAAAAATTTACCTCTTATATCAATTCCAAAAGGATATCCTCCGAGAGGCGCAATCGCATATTTGTTTTTCCCTGTTTTGGAAGTTTTAAGAAAATCGGGCATAATCAAGATAAAAAAAGATGATATTGATGAGGTTATGCAGGATCTTTCGGACAATATAGAGACAGCAAAGGTGTGGGCAGAGGAAGTTAGTGGCAGATTGAAAGAGAAGCTTCCTTTTATCTATTCGATTCATG
>CAZQNI010000241.1:0-3184 GCA_964594255.1 uncultured bacterium
CTTGCTTTAACTGAAAAGAAAGGATTTAAATGGATTCCAAAACAAAAAAGAGAGGAACTGCTTTATTTTCCTTCGAATGAATTCGTAAAAGCAACCACCGGTGGGTTTGATCTCCTTCTGGCAGATTTATTGTGGATTGAGACAGGCGCTTATTTTGGCAAACACCATCAGACTGATAATAGTTATCCTTATCTTTACCATATGTTTGATATTATTACAGATCTCGATCCAAAATTTATACCGGTATATACCCTGGGAACACTATTGCTTACAACCGACGCACGTGAAAGCGATCTGGCTATGAAGTTGCTTGATAAAGGTATAGCAGACAATCCGAAACTCTGGCAGATCCCCTTTACCAAGGGTTTTATTTATTATATATATAATGAAAATCCCGAAAAAGCTTCAAAATGGTTTCTTCTTGCATCCTATAAGGAGGACGCTCCCGAAATAGTAGAAAGATTTGCAACCTGGACACTATATAAGGGCAAAGGAGTTGAGTTGACCCTACGCTTATATTTAAGGTTATATGGAATTTCTTCGAGTGAGATATTTATAGAAAAGGCCATAAAGGGAATAGCCAAGGTGCTTTCGGATCAATACAAACAATTTTATAAAGATAAAGGTTTCTATGTGGAATCTCTTTTCGATTTGTATAAGTACGGTTATTTACCCTTTATTCCACAAATCCCCGGAGGTAAATTTAAAATCGAAAATGGTAAAGTTATCTTCCAACAGCTTCAATAAACCTTATAGCAATATAGCCCAGTACTACGATATTCTGATGAAAGAAGTTGGTTACGATAAATGGATAGAATACATAATGGATACCATAGATCTCTTCAATATTAAAGCAACTCCGATGCTTGACCTAACTTGCGGTACGGGAAATTCAATATTACCATTTGTAAAGAGAAAAAAGAAACCTCTCTTAGGAGTAGACAACTCTATTGAAATGTTAAAGGTTGCAAAAGAAAAAGACCCGAACGTGACTTTAGTTCAGGCTAACGCAATGAGGCTTCCTTTTTCAAACCATTTCAACCTTGTACTTTCTATGTTTGACTCTTTAAATTATATACTTAAATTAGACAATCTTATTGAAGCCTTTAGCTCTGTCAAAGAAGCACTTAGAGACGGTGGACATTTCATCTTTGATATGAACACACCATATGGACTTAAGTGCGTTTCGGGAAGAGACGTTAGGGAAGAAAACAAAAACCTTATGAGTGTTTGGAGGAACGCATATAATAAAGACACCAAAATGTTAACTCTTCATCTAACTCTTTTCGTGAAAAAAGATACAAACTGGCATAGGATTGATGAAATACATGAGGAGAAAGGTTACAGTGAAGAGGAAATAAAGTACGGTCTAAAAACTTTGGATTTTGAAGTTATCGATGCGTTTAGATGTTTTGGGCATTCAAGACCCGACAGGTTTACCAAAAGAATTTTATATATAGCCAAGAAAAATAAAAAAGGGGCAGCCTAACTGCCCCTTTTTTTATTTTTCAGCACCTAAATTACATTGGAGGCATACCTCCTCCGGGCATCCCCGGGGTGCTTTCTTTTTCTTCCTTCTTTTCTGCAATCAAAGTCTCCGTTGTTGTAAGAAGAGAGGCAACCGAAACAGCATTCTGAAGAGCAGTCCTGGCAACCTTTGTGGGATCAACAATTCCGGACTTCATCAAATCTTCAATTTTGAGTGTCTCGGCATTGAAACCGACGTTAACGTCTTTTTCATTCAAGACATGCTCCACTATAACGGCACCTTCTTCTCCGGCATTTGTAGCAATCCATTTCAGAGGTTCCGAGAGAACCCTCGCTATTATTCCGGCTCCGAGCTTTTCATCTCCTTCAAGGTTTTCGGCAAATTTCGTGATAGCAGACTTCGTTCGTAGGAGTCCTACTCCTCCGCCAGGAATAATTCCTTCTTCTCGAGCTGCTCTTGTAGCATGAAGAGCATCTTCAACTCTCGCCTTCTTTTCTTTCATTTCTACTTCGGTTGCCGCTCCTACTTTAATAACCGCGACACCGCCCGTAAGCTTTGCCAATCTTTCCTGGAGCTTTTCTTTATCATAATCAGAAGTTGTAGACTCTACCTCTGTTCTAATTTGCTGAATTCTTCCTTTTATTTTATCACTCTTACCTTTTCCGCCAATCATAGTAGTATTATCTTTATCAATCTTCACCTTATCGCATTTACCAAGATCTGATATCTGAACGGCATCCAACTTAATTCCGATCTCTTCAGAAATAAACTGTCCTTCCGTTAGAATTGCAATATCTTTTAACATTTCCTTTCTTCTATCTCCGTATCCTGGAGCTTTAACTGCAGCAACATTCAAGGTTCCTCTAAGTTTGTTAACCACAAGAGTTGCAAGTGCCTCACCTTCAACGCTCTCTGCAATTATAAGTAACGGTGCGCCCTGCTGAGAAATTTTCTCTAAGAGAGGTAGAAGTGGTTTCATTGCTGAAAGCTTTCCATCATGTATCAAAATATATGCATCTTCTAACTCAACTGACATATCTTCCTGATTCGTTATAAAATAAGGAGAGATATATCCACGATCGAACTGCATTCCTTCGACAACTTCAAGTTCTGTCTTTAAGCCTTTCCCTTCCTCAGCTGTAATAACTCCGTCTTTTCCGGCTTTTTCCATAGCATCGGCAATTATTTGTCCTATTTCCTTATCGTTATTTGCTGAAATTGTAGCTACCTGTTCTATTTCATCTCTTCCCTTAACATCCTGAGAGATCTTTTTGAGCTCTTCGACCACTTTATCCACAGCCATTAGCATTCCTCTTTTTAAAGCCATAGGATTTGCTCCGGCTGCAACGTTTTTCATTCCCTCCAGCAGAATAGCTTCGGCAAGAACGGTTGCGGTTGTAGTTCCATCTCCCGCAACATCACTGGTTTTGGATGCGACTTCTCTTACCATCTGTGCGCCCATATTTTCAAAAGCGTCTTCCAATTCGATTTCTTTAGCTACGGTAACCCCGTCCTTTGTTACCGTAGGCGCTCCCCAACTTTTCTCCAGAGCAACATTTCTACCCTTAGGACCAAGAGTCACCCTTACAGCTTTAGCAAGCTTAGTTACCCCTGCCCTTAAAGCATTGCTTGCATCCTGAGAATATATAATTTCTTTTGCCGCCATTTTTTTCTTACCTCCTTTTATCCTATTTT
>CAZQNI010000242.1:0-3169 GCA_964594255.1 uncultured bacterium
AGAACATATTCTTTAATTTACGAATCAATCAAAAAAGCTCAAGAAAGGTTACCGGAGAAAGACATTGAAATAATACCTTATCTTCAGGCTTTTTCCTGGAAAAAATCAAGGCTCGGCAAGAAATACGTTTTAAATCAGTTGAAAGCGGCTTCCGAATCTCGTTCTGATGGATTTGTACTTTGGGAAGCGGGTGGAAACTACTCTAAAAGCTATGAAGAGTTAATAGAGTTTGACATTGATTTTTTCGAAAAAAAGTTAATGTACCGTTTGCAATATGACAGTAAAAGAAATAAAAAATATTTTAGGGGATAAACACCTTAGCAAAGCTCGGGGACAGAACCTTCTACTTGATGAAAACATTGGAAGAAAATTTGCGGATCTACTATCATTGGCTCATGGGAAAAGAGTACTTGAAATAGGACCGGGCCTTGGTATTATAACTAAGTATCTTAAAAATAGGGGCTTTGAGGTAATTGGGGTGGAAATAGACCCCGACTTTTGCTCTTATTTGAAAAATTTGGGCGTGAATGTTCTTTGTGAGGATTTTCTTAAAACGCGTTTGGATTCTTCTTTTCCGGAAATCGCTGTAGGCGCTCTTCCTTTTTCAATGTCTTTGCCGATTTTACTAAAAATTAAGAACAACAGGGATAAAATAAAAGAATGGATTTTTGTGCTTCAGAAGGAGGTTGCTGAGAGATTCACATCAGAGCTGGGTAGAGAATCTTACTCTTCTCTTTCCATACTGTTTAATATTTTATATAATATTTCCGTGGAATTTGAGATTAAGCCTGAAGCTTTCTTCCCGAAACCTGATGTATTTTCAACAGCTATCAAAGGAGTTCTAAAGGAAAATCCGATAATTGAAGTTGATAAAAGTTTTGAAAGATTCCTGAGGGATATTTTTCGCTATAAAAGAAAAACACTAAAAAATAATCTTTTCGATTATAATATAGACCGAGTTTCGATTGACTTGAAAAGAAGAGCGGAAACTCTTCACGCAAATGAAGTTGTTCGGCTTTACCGAGAATGTAAGCGTAATCAATAAAATTTAAGCCTTTGTGCCTTAGTGTCTTAGTGGCTAAAAAATTATGAAAGGGATTTATGTTTTGATATTTAGAATAGAAAAGGAAAGAAGCATTAATGTCGGAAAAATCGGGCGATTTGTTTTCAAGCCCGCTTATTACGCCTATGTGGGTTCAGCGATGAGTGGAATTCAAAGATTAAAAAGACATTTGAAAAATTTAAAAAAGGGAAGTGTAAAAAACAAACATTGGCATATAGATTTTATAATACCATTCTGTAAATCGATCGGATGGGTTTTTGCGGAATGTTCTGATCCAGGCAAAGAGGAAAAATTGGCGATTTATCTTTCAAAAAAACTTAATTATGTCGAAGGCTTTGGGGCGTCTGATTCCAGGGCTCCTTCTCATTTATTTAAAAATATAAATCTCAATAAGTTAAAAAGTACAGTTATAAAAGCTTTAAAATCTATTGGGGCAGAGAATTTGCAAAGCAGTATGGACACCGCGAGCAATTCTTGACTTTTGCTGTTTTTTAATTATAATTTATTGCATACATCTTGAAATTTAAATCATTTTTAAATAAATCAGCTAAAAACAGCATTTAGCATTATTAAGGAGGTTAACATAGACATTAAGAGGGTGTTTTTTAAAGCTTTTTATATATTCTTTTTATTTTATACATTAGCTGTATATGCGGGTATTCTGGAGAAAGAAGTAACTTTTGACATAAACGATCTTTCTTTTACTAAAATCGAAGGATATGATTTTGTACGGCTTAAAGGTTGTATTTCAACTACAGTAGAATTAGGAGCGCCATGTCTTCCTAAAGCTTCTTTTTCACTTTTGATTCCACAAGGCGCGGAAGTTATTGATGTCGAGATCATTTCCTTCGATAAAGAAGAAGTTCCCGGCGAATATGAGGTTTATCCTACTCAACACTCACAGCCATTCTTAAAGGACAAGGTTTTTCCTTTTGTCGAGCCTGATGAGGATATCTATGCTAAAAGTACGCCTTATCCTGAAAAAGTTATTCAACCTGCTCATACCGGCTCAATGGGTGGTTATAAACTCGCAAGTCTATTGGTTCATCCCATACAATACATCCCTACCGATAAGAAATTGATTTTCTATTCGAAAATAAAGTTCAGGGTTACATATGAAGAAAAATCAAGGTCGCTAATCACAAAAACAGAAAAACAAAACAAAATATTTAAAGAAAGAATCGAGAAACTAATCCTTAATCCTGAAGATATCGGGATGTTAGAACCCCTAACCGGATTAAGAGGCAGTCTGGCTTTGCCTTCCGATTCGGTTGAATATGTTATAATTACGGCAGATTCCTTTAAAACAGCTTTTCAAGAACTCGCGAACTGGAAAACAAAAAAAGGAATTCCTTCAAGGGTTGTCACCCTTGACACTATCTATGCTAATTATTCGGGTTCGGATAACGCGGAGAGAGTAAGAAATTTTATTAAGGACGCAAATTCTTCATGGGGAACCATATGGATTCTTCTTGGCGGTCAATGTGACTATGAATGGGGAGAAGAAATTGTTCCGAGAAGAGATGTCTGGTATAGAAGGTCATATGTCGGACATTATACGGACGAGGATACCATTCCAACCGATCTTTATTTTTCCGATCTCGACGGTGACTGGAACGCGGACAGCGACGGTATATATGGTGAATCCTCAGATGATGTCGATTTCTATTCAGATGTATTTGTAGGAAGAGCCCCCGTACGGACTGTTACCCAGGCGGAGACTTTTGTAAATAAAGTTCTTACTTATGAAAAAAACCCTCCGTCCGGTTATCAGAAAAAGATACTTCTGCCCGCCGCTTATCTATGGCCAAGTATATATGATGAAAGGTTGTCACAGGAAGCGATTGCTGATATCGTTCCTCCAGACTGGCAGGTCTCGAGGATGTACGAGAGAGACGGAAATTTAACCCATGAGGCATTTGTCGATTCGGTTCGCTCAGGATTCGGTTTCGCTCATCTTGTGGGTCATGGAAATGAATATGGTATATATATTTATTACGCTGACGAATATCTTGGTTCTGATGACTTAGATGCTCTCGACAATGACGGACTGCTCGGCATTCATAATTCTTTAGGCTGCATGTGTGGTGCACTTGATCTCGTACC
>CAZQNI010000243.1:0-3163 GCA_964594255.1 uncultured bacterium
TGAATTTATCCGGAGCCGTATAACCCGGCATCCGGATTACTTCCATTCTGTCTAAAAGCGGATCTGGTATTGTATCAGTTATATTCGCCGTGGTTATGAACATAATAGAAGAAAGATCGAAAGCGACTTCAAGGAAATTATCCCTGAAGGTATTGTTTTGCTCGGGATCAAGCACTTCGAGCAGGGCTGAGGCGGGGTCTCCTCTAAAATCTTTTCCGATTTTATCTACTTCGTCCAACATGAAAATAGGATTTTTTGTTTTTAGCCTTTTTAAATGTTGGATTATACGCCCCGGAAGGGCTCCTATGTATGTTCTCCTGTGACCTCTGATTTCGGCTTCATCGTGAACGCCTCCCAGAGATAGTCGGGTAAACTTTCTGCCGAGGGCTCTTGCAATTGATTGTCCCACAGAGGTTTTTCCGACCCCGGGCGGACCTACAAGACATATTATAGATCCTTTCGCGTCTTTCTTAAGTTTTCTTACTGAAAGGAATTCTATTATTCTCTCTTTTACATCTTCCAGGTCGTGATGGTCTTCATTGAGTATTTTTTCCGCCTTTTTTATATCCAAATTATCTTTGGTTTGCTTTTGCCAGGGCAAATCACACAACCAGTCGAGGTAATTTCTTATAACGTTGTACTCAGGAGAATGAGGAGGAATCATTTCTATTCTTTCAAGTTCGGCTCTGGCGGTTTCTTCTGCTTCTTCACTCATTTTTGCTTTTTTTATACGTTCTTTATATTCTTTAATCTGAATAGCTACGGCGTCCTCTTCTCCCAACTCCTTTTTTATTTCCTTTAGCTGTTCCCGAAGTATTGCTTTTCTTTGAAATTCGGTCAACTCTTTTTGTACTTTACCTGTTATTTCTCCCTGTACCTTTGCCCGGGCAAGATCATCCGATAGTATTTCAATAAGTTTTTCGTAACGTTCTTTTACATTTCGCATCTGGAGTAGTTCCTGTCTGGCTCTTAAATCAATTTTCAGGTTTCCGCTTATGAAGTCGGCAAGATTTGAAGTGTTGTCTATATTAAGAGCGACAGTTGTTATTTCATCAGGAAGATAAGGAGAGTAGTCTACAAATTCCTTAAAGATATTGAGTAGTTTATTCTTAACTGGTTCTATTTCTTTTTCACTTACAGGTGCATCTTCTACCTTTTCGACTTTTGCCGAAATATAGGGTTTTTCCTGGACTATACTTTGAATTCTTATTCTGTTTAACCCTTGAGCAAGAACTCTTATACTCCCGTCAGGGACTTTTATCATTCTTATGATAGATCCCATTGTTCCATATTCTTCGATTTCCAAAGGAGAGGGGTCTTCCGGTACCTTGCTCAAGAATACCCCCATAAGTTTATCCTTGTTGAGAGCATCTTCTATTAACTTTATATGGTGTTCTTTTTCCACTGCAATAGGTAGAACCATTGCAGGAAATAAAACGATCTTCCTGAGAGGGAGTATAGGCAATATGGGAGGAACTTTATATTCCAGGTCTTCTAAGGATGCTTTTTCGTTTTCTTGCATATTCTCTCCTTATTCTATATCTATTATTCTTTCTTCTTCTGTGATTTTTGGCAAAGTTATCTGAATGAAGCCATCCTCTTTTTTTACCACAGCTTTTTCAGGATCTGTAGGATAGGGCAAATTAACTCTTCTTTCGAAAGTTCCAAAAGCGATTTCCATCGAGTAAAAACTTCTCTGCTCTTCTGAGAAAGGGTCTTCTCTTTTTCCGGAAATGGTCAGAATATTGCGTTCAATTGTTATTTTTATATTTTCCGGCTTAACTCCCGCTGCTTCTATAAGTATGACCAGGGATGTTTCTTTCTCGAATATATTTATAAGAGGT
This sequence comes from uncultured bacterium, assembly GCA_964594255.1. Lineage (GTDB taxonomy): Bacteria > Hydrothermota > UBA3072 > UBA3072 > UBA3072 > JAFGHJ01. Next base: position 1,845 of record CAZQNI010000243.1, read on the forward strand.
TTCCATCCCCCTTTAAAGGGTATGCCTCTGGAGGGATTCATAAAGTCGTTTAGTAGTAATTCCATATCTTTCTCGAATTTTTTTATTTCATCAAAAATATCACTCATTCTTACCCCTCAAAACAATTTTTTCTCCTACTCGCGAGTTTAAAAAAGAAGCGGCATTTCCTCTATTCAAGCATATTTCCAGAGTTTTAAACCCGCCATTTATAAGTGCGACGGGCCTGTTCTCTCTACCTTCTGAGTATTTTTTTGATAAATTCCGAATTTTAATGTCTTTTATTACGATTTCGATTTCGCCCGTGGGAACTTGTTCTTCTTTAATGTTGGAAATCAAATTGCCAAATTTATCTATATAAATTATTTCCCCGATTGTTTTATTGTTTTTCAATAAAGGGAATGATTCGTTTATTTTAACTGGATCTGTTATTAGATTTCCCAGATTTTCTACTTTTTCTCCGGAGGCAAGTCTGGCGGCGACTTCGGCAAATACATCTCTCCCGTCAAAGGTATTTGATTTTTTGCCGATTTCTTTTTTTATTTCAAAGGTTTCGGAGAGAATTGGGGTGAGAACCCCGTTGTCGGGTCCCACGAAGAAATGTTCATTTTTAACAGAAAAGATAGACCTTCTGCCGCTTCCAACTGTTGGGTCTACGACTACAAGATGTACACTGCCAGCGGGAAAATATTGATAAGAATTCTTTATGATGAAAGAAGCTGTTGATATATCGCCGACCTTTAGCTGATTAGTAATATCTATGCAGGTTATATCGGGATTTATTCTTAGTATAGCCCCTTTTACCATTGCCACATAAGGGTCTTCAATACCGAAATCCGTTGTGAATGTCACTATTGGCATAGCTAAAATATATAGCGGAAAAGCCAATACGCAAGGGCATACTCACCACCTTAACCGCCACACGAAATCAATCTCATCCATAAGTGCCTTGGTAAAGTCGTTCCTCCCTACCGCGATACAACAATTATTCCTTACGCGGCAGGCAGTGCAGACCTGGCGGAATAGAAATTGTCGCATGATGTTCTATTATTTCGCATGGCAGGCAGAGAACGCATAGGAAAGGTAAGTTTATTTGCTTCGCCCAGCTCCGACCCTAAAAAAAATTGCCACACAGAGGTAAGGTTGACACAGACAAAAAGCCGCTTAAAAACGTCAACCATTTATTACTTTTTTAGTATAATATTTTTTACAAAATAAAATGTGTTTGGGGTGCCCTGCTGAGGTCTTTTCTGACTTCAGGAAAGCATATAGCAAATAAAGTGTTGCATTTCAGTTAATTAGTAGCTTAAAATCAATGGTTT
>CAZQNI010000244.1:0-3160 GCA_964594255.1 uncultured bacterium
TGATATAGCTCCAAGTCTCAGGAACCAGTCTTTATTTTTACCGAAATTTACTTCGATTCCAGCCGGTATAGCAATTCTGTTACCACTCATTTTCAGAGTATTAGTTTCGTCCTGACCACCGGTCGCCACAATAACGTAATCGTCTGCATCAAGTCCGACACCATCATCATCGTCGAATTCAGAATTTACTTCTACCCTTGAAGCCCTGTCTTCTTCCAATGTGATTGAGTAAGTGTTTAACATGCCGCCTATTCCGAAGCGTACATTTTCACTTATCTGCCACTCAATCCTGCCGTTTAAACCCATTAGGTTACCGGATACGGATATGGGACCGGTTATGGTTTCTATATAGTTTGTGTCAAGAGTTTGTATTTGGTTTGCGACGATTTCTCTCTGGCCAAAATAATTATATTCTTCGGTATAGTTTTCATCTCCGCTTCCGGTGATTAAGGCATAATTGCCGCCGACTTCCCATAACAAGCCTATATTCTTATCTAAGTCGCTGAGTCTACCATTAATGCCAATCGCGTTGGCACTGAATGAACTTTCACCAACAGCATCCGAAGTTACAAGATCTTCAAAAGTGGTTGCATCATTACCGGGATCTAAATTTTCCCAATAGTAGTAGTCCCCGCTTTCTTCCATTTTCTCTCCGCCTGTTGCAAGGAAAATATCTCCTCTAAAATCCCAGTTTCTAAAGGGTGAGGAATATGATAGCGCGTAAGTGGTTACGGGTGCTTGTATTTTTCCGCTTTCATTTCCGAATTCATTCCAGAGTTCCGTAGTAACGAGTGACGGAGTGAGGTTTTGTGCAATATAATGAGCAGAATCTTCTTCTTCTACACTTTGTGTACTTCCAGTACGTTGATATGTGAAGGCTATTTCTCTGCCTCTGCTCATAGTTTTACCGATATTAAGCAGGATGCTGTTCCCTGAAGTTGTTTCTTTTAAATACTCACTATTGTGGGTGATACTCCTATAATCCCACGCTTCATCTATATCTGTATCCACTAAATAAGTTGAGTCCATTATGTCTTCCATAGAGTTATTTTGATTTCTGTTGCCGTAAAATGCTGTTACTTTTAAACCTTTATAGAAAATTGGGGTTGTACCACCGATTAAAACTGTTTCTTCGGAATACATATTGTCACCCTGGCGTTCATCCCCGCTTACAAGGTTACTCAGGTTTGTGTATATACGAGCACCCTCTACGGCAAAAATGTCGGTTCCGTCAATACCATTGTCAAGATCGTCTTCGATAGACTGAGTGGCTTGATGTCTGAATGATTCAAGATTAAGCAAGTCGTTGGATAAGGGCATCCAAACTTGTGCTCCGATGCCCTGTACAAGAAACAAAGCACACAACAGTACTACTAACTTTTTCATAAAACCTCCTTATGAGTTTTGTTTTTCCCTTTCTACTTCTTATTTATTAATTTGCAGTAAAAATTCATTCGGGCTTATGTAGTTACCAATGAAAATAAGTCATTTTTTCGATTTGTCAATACTTGTTGTATTTTAAATTGGGGTTTGCCTTTCAAAGAAAATAGTAATGTTTTAAAATATTGAAGTAAACGTAAATCAGGGGTTGACAAATGAAGTTTGTCGTATAACATATAAAATGATTAGTGATTCAAATCACAAAATCGCAATAAAAAAGGATAAGGAAATGAAAATATGCTTTTTAGGTGAATCAAAATTAAAAGATTTGATGGGTATTCTGTTAAGATATGGCAGGGTTTTTGCCTCCACGGAGACAGAGGTTGCTTCGAACAGGAGCTCTGAGTCTCGTATATTCATACGTGAACTAAATAAAGAATATTTAACCGGCTATCGTGTACCCGGGTTCAGAGCCTTCGATAATTTTAAGTCATTTGTTCTGCCGGCAAGGTCGAAGGTTGCGGATTATCCTGATGCTAAGTGGATTGATGTTAAAGAAGGGAAAGATAAAAAAATCCTGGTCGGATTTAAGGCCTGCGATCTCGCGTCTTTTGCTATTCTCGATAAAGTTTTTCTCGACGATGCCGATTTTGTTGACCCTTTTTATAAAAACAGAAGGGGATCTTTGATTCTGGTGTCTTCGGATTGTACGTATTCGAGTGATAGTTGTTTCTGTAATCTTATGGGTAATTATCCTTATCCTGAAAAAGGTTTTGATATCAATCTTTCGGAAGTTAAGGGAGGATATTTAATAGAAGGTGGAAGCGATGTGGGGAATAAAATTATAGAAGAGTTATCTCTTCCGGACGCAAAAGAAAATCAAATTATAGAAAGAGATAAAAAAAGAAAAAAAGTATTAGAAAAATTACAAAAACGTAATTCTGAGTTTGTGGGAGCTTTTTCTAGGCCCGATAGTTTGGCGTCGAAAGTTTTCGATTCGGATAAGGGCTGGGATCTTGGCAGTACGTGTGTTTCCTGTAGTGCCTGTACGAATGTATGCCCTGTTTGTTATTGTTTTACCCTTTTCGATAGAGAAGGTAAGAAAAAAGAACAGTATAAAAGATATATGATATGGGATTCCTGTCAGTTTAAAGGGTTTTCGCAGATGGCAGGGGGAATGAATCCCCGTTTCTCGCAAATGGACCAATTTAAAAATAGATTTTATCATAAGTTTTTCCGTTTTTACGAAAGATATAACGTTTATAAATGTACCGGATGCGGCAGGTGTATCGATAATTGTCTTGGTGGTATCGATATGAGAGCGGTCTTATCCGGTGCTGAGAGCTCTGCAAAGGTAAAATAAATGGAAAATATATATTATCCCAGGCAGGCAACTTTAAAAAACATTAAGGAAGAAACTCCGAATATAAAAACTTATCAGTTCAAATTGGATAAAAAGCTGAAGTTTAAAGCCGGTCAGTTTATGCAGCTTACGGTGCCTGGTGTTGGTGAAGCGCCATTTACGCCTTCTTCAGCTCCGGGAGAAGTTAGTGAAATGGAAATAACTATTATGAAGACCGGAAAAGTAACCGATAAGCTACATGACGGAGCAGAGGTTGGAGATACTCTTGCTCTCAGGGGGCCTTTTGGTAAAGGTTATCCGATGGATAAATTTGAAGGGAAAGAGGTACTTGTCGTAGGTGGCGGTGTGGGTCTTGCGCCCCTGCGGTCTCTTATTTACGCTTTATTCGATAAAATTGAAAAGGTAAAAAAAGTTCAC
>CAZQNI010000245.1:0-3159 GCA_964594255.1 uncultured bacterium
ACCGAGTTACTTACATTTCTATCGATCCCTTTTTGAATTATAGAGGTGTTGGTTACAAACAGGTCATCGCCAACTATCTGGATTTTATCTCCTAATTTTTTTGTTAGTTTTTCCCAGCCTTCCCAATCGGCTTCAGAAAGACCATCCTCAATTGAAATTATGGGATATTTGTCAACCCACTTTTTGTATACGGTAATCATATCTTCCGAAGATAAAGATTTTCCGCCAAACTTATAGGACTTATCTTTGTAAAACTCGGAAGCCGCGCTGTCTAACGCTATTGCGACTTCTTTACCCGCTTTATATCCTGCTTTTTCAATGGCTTTGAGAATTAAACCTAACGCTTCCTCATTTGTCGAAAGATTAGGCGCGAAACCACCTTCATCTCCTACGCTTGTAGCATATCCCTTTTCGGATAAGATTTTTTTTAGGGAATGGAAAATCTCGCAGGCGGCTCTGATTGCTTCCCTAAAATTCGGTAAGCCTAAGGGAGCAATCATATACTCCTGGATATCAAGGTTGTTATCAGCATGTTCTCCTCCGTTTAGAATGTTGCATAGTGGAACAGGAAGCAAGCATGCGTTTGTTCCTCCGAGATAGCTGTAAAGAGGTATGTTTAAGAAGTTGCTTGCGGCTCTTGCAACTGCCATAGATACCGAAAGTATAGCATTTGCTCCGAGTTTGCTTTTATTCTCGGTACCATCTAAGTTGCACATCGTTATATCTATAAGTCTTTGATCAAGGCAATTTTTACCTGCGATTTCTTGACCTAATATATTATTTACGTTGTTAACAGCGGTGAGAACTCCTTTGCCGTTATACCTTTTTTTATCATTATCTCGAAGTTCCAGAGCTTCTCTTGTCCCCGTTGAAGCTCCGGAAGGAACAGCGGCTCTACCTATAATCCCTGATTCCAAAAGGCATTCTGCTTCTATAGTGGGATTTCCTCTTGAATCGATTATTTCTCTTGCTTTTATGTCGATTATTCTCATTGAAATTTTTCCTCCTTAATTTTTACATACGCCCGGAAGGATTCGAACCTTCAACCAGCGGATCCGAAGTCCGCTACTCTGTCCAGTTGAGCTACGGGCGCAATCATATCTATTGTTTTTTAGGTGAAAACCACGTTGATTTTAACAAATTTTCGCCAATCACTCGAATATATTATTACATTTTTGTTTGTCAAGTATAAGTAAGGGCTTGACTATATTATCAATCTGTATAAATTAAATACAGTAGTTGTAATTGTGGTAAGTTTTATTTAAAACGACAAAATAGGAGGAGATAAGTGTCAACTTCGAGAAGAAAGAGAAATTGTTACTTTTGTAAGAGTGATGCTGAGGAAATAGATTATCTAAATGTTGGATTATTGAGTAAATTCGTTACTCCGAGTGGAAAAATCCTTCCTTCCCGGATAACACGGGTTTGTCCAAAACATCAGAGAAAATTAAAAAGAGCGATAATGCAATCCAGAGAAATTGCATTAATGCCTTATGTGAAGTCTTTAGAGTGGTAGCAAAATATGGAAGTTATACTTAAAGAAGATTATCCACATTTGGGAAAAAAGGGTCAAGTTGTAAAAGTGGCTGATGGCTATGCCAGAAATTATTTAATTCCAAGAAATCTGGCGATGATGAATGTCTCCGGTAATAAATCTGCTGTTAAAGCAGAATTACAATTTGAAGAAATTAAAGAGAAGAAAGGGAAAGCTGCGGCAGAAGAAATCAAAGCGAAAATTGACGGCAAAGAGTTCCACATCATAGCTAAAGTGGGCAAAGAAGGTAAGCTATATGGTTCTATAACCAAGCAGGATATTGTTGAGCTCTTGGAGAAAGAAGGATATAATATTGATAAAAAAATAATGGATATAGAAGACCATATAAAAGAAGCTGGCTCATATGAAATACAGTTAAATCTATTTGAAGATGTAAAAGCCCATATTAATCTTACAGTAGAAGGTGAATCTTCTGAGGAAGAGGAAAAGCCTTCTAAGGAAGAAAAATCACCTGAGTCGGAAGAAGAGTTTTCTGTGAATGAAGAAAAGCCTTCTCTTGAGGAAAAATCACCTGAGGTGGAAGAGAAGTCTTCTGAGGAGGAAGAAAGTGAAGGAAGTTAAGATTGCCGGTATTGCAATTGATAGGACTTCAAATACTCCGGTGGTTCTTTTAAGAGAAGTGGAGGAAAGGAAAAAGGTTCTTCCCATATGGATTGGAGCTCCTGAAGCTGAGGCTATATCTCAGGGATTAAAAAATGAAAAGTTTAATCGCCCTCTCACGCATGATCTGCTGTTAAATGTACTAAAGGGGTTAAAAGTAAATATCTCTAAAGTTGTGGTATCGGAACTAAAAGATGATACTTATTTCGCGGAGATTTATCTAAAAAAAGACAACGAAATTTTCAAGATAGATTCGAGACCAAGTGATTCCCTTGCTTTAGCTTCTAAAAACCATATTCCCATTTATGTACAGGATGAAGTAATGGAAAAGGGCGGTATAAGACTGGATCTTGATGATAATAAAAGGGTCCAGGATATTAGAAAATATATGGAGGACATTAAGCCGGAAGAATTCGGAAAGTTCAGGATGTGATCTTGAGAGTTCTAATACAAAGAGTACTTTCTGCTTCGGTTCGTTTAATTAAAGAAGGAAATGTCAAGGAAGAAGCTTCAATAGGCAAGGGGCTTTTGCTTTTTGTTGGAATAGGAAAGAATGACAGTCAGGATACCGTGGATTTTTTGGTAAAGAAAATATATAATCTCAGAGTTTTTGAGAAAAAAGGGAAGTTTGATTTATCCCTGTCTGATATTAAGGGTGAGGTTCTGGCTGTGCCCCAATTTACTTTATACGGAAATACTGAAAAGGGCAGAAGACCAGAATTTACTGAGGCGGAGAAGCCGGAGCGCGCAAAAATTTTGTTTGAGTTTTTCTGCGAGAGGGTAGGTAATTTTCTTTCATGTAAAAAGGGTTTTTTCGGTGAAAAAATGGAAGTAGAGTTAGTTAATGATGGTCCGGTTACTTTAATGGTGGAAAAATGAAGTCAATGACAGCTTTCGCTTCTGCTATTAAGGAGATTTCAGGATTAACAATCAGATTTAATATTGCTTCTTATAATAGCAGATTTACCGATATAAATCTCACCTTACCTGAGTTTTTATTGCCT
>CAZQNI010000246.1:0-3157 GCA_964594255.1 uncultured bacterium
GAGGGGGTTTTTTATTGAAATTCGGATATTTCGATGATAAAGACAGAGAGTATGTAATTACTTCGCCCAGAGTTCCCTATCCATGGATTAATTATCTTGGTTACGATGGTTTTTTTTCTCTGATTTCCAATACTGCCGGTGGTTATAGTTTTTATAAAGATGCCAGACTGAGGCGAATAACCCGATACCGTTATAACAATATTCCGGTTGATGATGGCGGAAAGTATTTCTATATAAACGATAACGGCGACGTGTGGTCTCCGGGATGGAAACCCGTAAAGGCAAAGTTAGACAAATATGAATGCCGCCACGGACTCGGTTATACGAAAATTAGCGGTGCAAGGAATAGTCTTGAATTAGAGCTACTCTATTTTGTTCCTCTTGGGTTCAATGGTGAAGTTCAGAGGGTACGCTTAACAAATAAATCAAATTCTACTAAAAAATTCAAGCTTTTTTCATTCGTTGAATTTTGTCTGTGGAATGCTTATGATGACATAACCAATTTCCAAAGAAATTTTTCCACAGGCGAAGTGGAGATTAAAGATTCCGTTATATACCATAAAACAGAGTACAGGGAAAGAAGAAATCATTTTTCTTTTTATTCTGTTAATTCAGAGATTGAAGGTTATGATACACAGATGGAAGATTTTCTGGGGCTTTACAACGGTTTTTCTTCCCCTGCTGCGGTTATGGAAGGAAAATCTTGCAATTCGGAAGCTCATGGTTGGCAGCCTATGGCTTCTCACTGTATAGAAGTTGAGCTAAAAGCCGGCGAGGTAAGAGATTATATATTTATTCTTGGCTATGTCGAAAATGATGAAAAAGACAAATGGGAAAGTCCGGGAGTTATAAATAAAACGAAAGCGGAAAAAATGATTGCTAAAATAGAAACTTCCGAAGACGTGGACAGAGAATTGGCTGCTATAAGTAAGTACTGGGATAATCTTCTTTCCGTTTATGAGCTTGAACATCCGGATGATAAATTATCGAGAATGGTAAATATATGGAATCCTTATCAATGTATTACCACTTATAATATGTCGAGAAGCGCTTCATATTTTGAATCCGGTATCGGGAGGGGATTTGGTTTCAGGGATTCGAATCAGGACCTACTGGGATGCATCCATCAGATACCTGAAAAATCGAAGCAGCGAATTCTTGATATCGCAGCCACACAGTTGGAAGACGGAAGCGCGTACCATCAGTATCAGCCTCTCACCAAAAGGGGAAATGATGAGATAGGGGGAAACTTTAATGACGACCCTCTGTGGTTAATTGCTTCTGTTTCCTCTTATATAAAAGAAACCGGGGATTTTTCTATACTCGACGAAAAGGTTCCTTTCGACAACGATGAGAGTAAAGCAAAGAGTCTTTTTGAACATTTAAAGAGGTCATTTTATCATGTTATCAACAATCTTGGTCCTCATAATTTGCCTCTGATAGGCAGGGCGGACTGGAACGATTGTCTTAATCTTAACTGTTTCTCCGAAAATCCTGATGAATCTTTTCAAACTACGGAAAATAAAGAGGGAAAAATTGCCGAGTCCGTTTTGATTGCAGGTATGTTTGTTTGCTACGTAAGGGAATTTGAAGAAATATGCAAACAAATCGGAAAGGAAGAGGAAGCAAAAGAGGCGAATAAACATGTAAATAATATGATAGATACTATAAATAAGCACGGCTGGGATGGTAAATGGTTCATAAGAGCTTATGATGATAACGGAGATAAGGTGGGTAGCAGTGAGAACGAAGAAGGAAAGATTTTTATCGAATCACAGGGGTTCTGTATTATGGCGGGTATCGGGGTCGATGACGGTAAGGCAAAACAGGCGCTCGATTCTTTAAAAGAAAGGCTTTTATGTGAATACGGAATTGTTCTTCAGAATCCCGCCTATTCGAAATATTACATTAACCTGGGAGAAATATCAAGTTACCCTCCGGGGTATAAAGAGAATGCGGGTATTTTCTGCCATAATAATCCCTGGATTATGATTGCCGAGACTGTTATAGGCAGAGGCAATGAAGCTTTTGACTATTATAGAAGAATAGCCCCGGCATATCTTGAAGAAATAAGCGAGATTCATAAGACCGAGCCCTATGTCTATTCCCAGATGATATCGGGTAAGGACGCATACAAAAGCGGTGAGGCGAAAAATTCCTGGCTTACAGGAACGGCAGCATGGAATTATGTGGCAATCACACAGTATATACTCGGAATAAGACCGGATTATGATGGCCTCATTATCGACCCTTGTATACCTACAAATTGGGATTATTTTAGAGTAAAAAGAAAATTCAGGGGCGCAATTTACGACATAAAGGTCGGCAATCCTGATAAGAAAAGTAAAGAAATAAAAAATTTAAAGGTTGATGGTAAAGAGATAGAAGGAAATAAAATACCTATATTCGCTGACGGAAAGGCTCATGAAGTTGAAGTAACTCTTGGGTAGATTTCTTGTTGGATTAAAATTTTATTAATAATTTGGTTAAGGAGGTACGATGAACAAAATTGATATAGGCATTATAATAGCCTATTTTATAATCGTAGTTGCTATTGGTATTGTTGTAAGAAAATGGGCAGCCAAAGATATCAGAGCTTACTTCTTAGGCGGAAATAAAGTTCCTTTTTATATTTTAGGTCTGGCTAATGCTTCCGGTATGTTCGATGTAACAGGTACCATGATGCTGGTAACATGGCTCTTCATTTACGGAATAAAAGGAGCTTTCCTACCCTGGGTCTGGCCCGTATTCAATCAGATTTTTCTGATGATATTTCTTGCTAAATGGTTGCGCCGTTCCAATGTTATAACCGGTGCCGAGTGGATAAAAACCAGGTTCGGGAGCGACCTCGGAGCAAAGCTTTCCGACATCAGTGTGGTGGTTTTTGCCATTATAAGTACAATAGGATTTCTTGCATATGCGTTCCAGGGAATAGGTAAATTCTCTCAAATATTCCTACCATGGGAACTTTCTGCCAATACATACGGAATAATTATAATGAGTATCGCGAGTATTTATACTATCATGGGCGGCTTGTTCGCGGTTCTGGTAACCGATGTTTTTCAATTTTTTATTCTTACGGTTGTATCCTTTTTTATTGCTTATATCGCGTTTACTAATGTTACGCGCGAAGCTATACTCTCGGCAATACCCGCCG
>CAZQNI010000247.1:0-3150 GCA_964594255.1 uncultured bacterium
ACGACTGGAGAATAGAAGCAGGACTAAATTCTGACAACATGCAAATATTCAGACAAATGGCCTGCAAGCAGGTGATGGATGAAGATCATAATACCGAACTTATATTGGCAGGAGGGGGCAATATATTTCTCTATCAAGCTTATCTCGGACGAGTTGTAATTGAAGCAGATGACACCCTGAATGTTTTCATTGACGATGAAGCAATCATGGTCGGCACGGCAGGTAATGAAGTTGGCGACATTTGCCGTACATGGTATGACGGAATTAGCTATTCTCATCCTGGGCGCCACCCGGGAGGCTTAAGTATCGTAGAATATCACGAATTTGAGAAATCTCCGCTCGGATTCAGCTTAAAACAAAACTATCCCAATCCGTTTTGCTCAATCACTAATATAAATTATACACTGTCAGAGCCTGCTCATGTTAATTTATCCGTTTATAACATGCTGGGGCAAAAAGTGGCAGAATTGTTAAACGGGGAAATGAGCGCAGGTCCTCATAGCACAAAATGGAACGCTCAAAATTTATCTTCAGGCATTTATTTCTTGAAAATGACAGTCGGGAATAATTCAATTACAAAGAAAGCACTGCTGGCAAGATAAGGCAATATTCCCTTCAAGTGTTTCCCTTATTAAAAGCTATAGACAGCGAACCTTAACAGGGTTCGCTGTTTTCTTTTTTAATACTTAAAAAATCCTACCGTGAAAGATACACTTGACAGAACGAGGAATTCACATTACCTTGTTAAAAAATCAGGGGTTACAAATAAAACGGGAATATATTGCTATAAATATGGAGTTAATATATGGGTTTTTTAGATGATGATTATCTTTTAGAAACTACCACCGCAAAAGAACTTTACGCGAGAGTCAAAGATTTACCTATAATAGACCTGCATAGTCACATAGATATAGAAGAAATACTTCGCAACAAGCCTGCAAAAGATATATGGGAAGCCGAGGGAGCAACGGACCATTATGTTTGGGAATTGATGAGAAGAAAAGACATCAGTGAGGAAAAGATTACAGGAAAAGCAACCAACAGAGAAAAATGGAATGCTCTTGCCGAGGTTTTCCCCGAATTCGGAGGTAATCCTACATATGAATGGATACACCTCGATTTAAGGAGAAGATTCGGCATACCGGAACTTATATCTAAACAAACCGCAGATGACATCTGGGAAAAGACCTCAGCCCTTTTAGAAGATGAATCCATGACCCCTCAAAATTTGCTCAAATACATGAGAATAGAATTGATGTGCACAACCGATGACCCAACTTCCGATTTAAAATACCACGAAAAAGCGAAAGAAGAACTCGACAGACCATTGATACTTCCAACCTGGCGTCCGGATAAAGTAACGAATATCGAAAATGGTATCTGGAAGAGTTTCCTTGAAGGATTGGGAAAGAAAACGGGTGAAGACACAAGTCAACTTAAAGGTCTTTTGTCTGCTTTGGAAAAAAGGCATGAATATTTCTCTGAGCACGGATGTATATCAAGCGATCACGGTATGGAAAACGTATATTCTTATCCAGTATCCGGGAAAATCGCTGCCGATATACATAGAAGAGCATTCAAGGGTGAAAAACTAAAAAAGAAAGAAATAATAGCCTACAAGGCATTTATGCTTCATGAATTAGGTAAATTAAATAAGAAGAAAAACTGGCTGACCCAACTCCATATAGGCGCAGTAAGAGATTACAGAAACAAATTATTCGGAACTCTCGGTATCGACTCAGGAGGAGATATATCAACTCAAAACGTTGATTTCGCGGGAGGGCTTAAATACTTTTTAAATGAGTTCGCCGAAGATATAAACATTGTAATTTATTGCCTGGATCCAACTCATTTACCGACTGTAACAACAATTGCCAGGGCGTATCCCAACGTAATTATTGGCGCACCCTGGTGGTTTAATGATAGTCCTTTCGGAATGGAAATGCACTTAAAGTACGTCGCTTCGGTTGATTTAATTTCCAACTGCGGAACAATGGTAAGCGATTCCCGAAAACTCTTATCCTACGGATCCAGAACAGAGGTATTTCGTAGAGTTTTGTGTAAGGTGGTGGGAGAAATGGTTGAAAAAGGTCAAATACCCCGTATAGTAGCTCAGGATCTGGTTGAAAATGTATCCTATCATAGAGTTAAAAATCTTGTTGACTCAAAAATTAAATAAAAATTTCGCAATAAAAAATATTATATTGCCATCCGGAAGCCTTTCCGGATGTATAGAGAGAACTCAAACAAGTTAGGGGAGGCAAAGATAATATGGACTTATCAAAAGGTTATAATCTTAAAGGAAAGGTAGCAGTAATTAGCGGCGGAGCAGGAGTTCTCTGTTCCGAAATGGTAAAAGCAATAGGCGAATGCGGAGGAAAAGTTGTTATTCTCGACATTTCCGAAGAAGCCATGAAAGACTTAAGTGAATATCTGAACAAAAAAGGCATAGAAAATCTTACTATAAAAACAGATATACTGGATAAAGAAAACCTTAAAGAAGCCGCGAAGAAAACCCTGGATAAATTCGGCAAAGTTGACATATTGATAAACGGAGCGGGAGGAAATAAAGCCGAAGCCACTACGGGACCTGACCTATCATTTTTTGATCTCCCGGAAGAAGCCTTCAAATTCGTATTTAATTTGAATTTTCTGGGGACATTTTTAACTTCTCAGGTCTTCGGAGAACACATCGCGAATAAGGGAGAAGGAGTAATTATAAACATATCTTCAATGGCAGCATACGCAGCCATGACGAAAATTCCGGCCTACTCCGCAGCCAAAGCGGCAATAAGCAACTTTACCAGGTGGCTTGCAGTACACATGTCTCAAAATTATTCAGATAAAATAAGAGTTAACGCTATAGCACCCGGGTTTTTTCTTACGGAACAAAACCGCTATTTATTAATGAATAAAGATAACAAAACTCTTACAAAAAGAGGAAAAACCATCATAGAGCATACACCTATGAAAAGATTCGGTTTGCCGACCGATCTTATCTCCACTATATTGTGGCTAACTTCACCGGGGGCAGAATTTGTTCACGGCGTAGTTATCCCGGTAGACGGAGGATTCTCAGCATTCAGTGGAGTCTAAAGCGGCAAAGCCGCTAAAATGTAAAAATTAAATATTAAAATTAAAAATGACAAA
>CAZQNI010000248.1:0-3147 GCA_964594255.1 uncultured bacterium
AAAGACTAAGGCATATTTATACAGGAGATTTAGGTTTTTACCTCGTATACATTGTTCTTTTTCTGGCAGCCTTGATTTTTGTGCAGATTATATGCAGGCCGTGGTGATATTATGAAGATTGCGTCATTTTTCCTCTCACCTATCATCGGCTTTACAGTTGGTATATTTTTTATGGGCTTATCCAGAAGAATAATGGCAAGGATGCATTGGAGATATGGTCCTCCTCTGGTTCAGCCGCTTCTTGATATCATAAAACTCTTTCACCAAAGAAGTATATCCCATGGCGTTATTTTTGAATTTGGTCTTCTTCTTTCCTTAGCCGGGGGTATAGTTACTCTTCTTTTCATTCCTATAGGCAATATATGTGCACTCAATATGTCTGGAGGACTTCTGGTGGTTTTATATCTTATGCTTTTGGCCCCCTTCGGTATAGCTTTATCAGGAGGAGAAGCGGCAAATCCGAACGTGAGTATTGGAATTTCCCGGAAGATGCTTTTGGCTTTAAGTTATGAGGTTCCCTTTCTTTTAGCTCTTCTGGCGGTTATGGTAGAATATAACACAATCTCTATAGTTGAAATAATTGAACTTCAGAGGGCTTCAAGTTGGGGAATAGTTTCTCTACCTTTATCAGGTATAGCTCTTTTCCTTATTTTACCAGCGATGCTTGGCATAAGACCCTTTGATATGGTGGAAGCACCGCAGGAGATCGCTTCCGGTCCAAAAGTTGAATATGGAGGTAAATTTTTAGCATTATATACTATTGAACGTGCTTTTCATGAGTTTATTGTTATTGCACTATTTGTTAATTTATTCCTTGGAGGAGCTAATAACCCATTCACTTTCTTCGTAAAGATGTTAGTAATATTTACACCTTTTATCTGTATTAGTGCTGTTTTTCCAAGATTTAGAATTGAACAAGCAATTCGCTTCTGCTGGAGATTGCCGACTATTTTGGCTCTTATAGGTTTGATTATTGCAAGTGTGTGGAGGTAAAAATGGATAGAAAAGCTATAAAAAAATGGTTGAAGGATCCGGAAAAAATGGGTAATAAGTATTCCCTCTGGGCTGTTTATTTCTGTACGGGATGTGGAATAATTGAAGTTCCTCCTGTTATAACCTCCCGCTGGGATGCGGAACGGTTTGGCGTTATTCCCGTAGCAACCCCAAGACAGGCAAATTTGTTTTTAATTACGGGTTATGTCTCTCTAAAAACTTTAAGAGCTATCATAAGAACCTATGAGCAGATGCGAGAGCCAAAATATACAGTAGGATTTGGTTCATGTCCGATAAACGGAGGTATGTACTGGGATTCTTATAATACCATAAAGAAACTGGATAAATATATACCGATTGACGGATGGATTGCGGGTTGTATGCCAAGACCTGAAGCAATATTTATCGCTGTCACGCATCTTTGGACATTGATTGATAAGGGAATGGCAAACGCGTACAAAAAGTACAGAAAACAATATAAATATTATCGAAAGAATCAGGAAATGGCGCTGGGAAAACTCGAGTGGCCTCCGTTGTACCCGATAAGCAAAGATGAATGAAAAGATAGTTGCAGAGTTAGAATTAACGTTTAAGGATATTGAAGTAAATACTCCTCAGGATACCAGGGTAGAAATTTGTGCCCGCGAAGAACAGATTTTAACAATTTTGGGATTTCTTGCCAATAAAGGTTATGACCATTTAGCCATTATTTCTTGTGTTGATTGGATTGAAGAGGAGGAATTTGAATTGGTTTATATAATTACCCCTTATTTGCAGGAAAATAAGGCATATATAGAGAAGGGAGATGTTTTTCTCAAGACAAGAATTGCGAGAGAAAATCCGGAAGCACGAACGGCAATTCCGATTTTTGCCAATGCTGAGCCGTATGAACGAGAGATTCATGAGCTCTTTGGAGTGAAGTTTAGCGGGCATCCAAGATTAACGCATCTTCTATTAGAAAGAGATTATGAAATACCCCCGTTCAGGAAGGATTTTGATACAAGGAAGTATGTGAAGGATGTTTTTGATTCGATTCCTGTAATCCCGGAGGAGGAAGAATGAGAGAAGTTGAACTCTATTTTGGTCCGCAGCACCTCGGAATGGTAGGTAATTTTAGTATCACGTTGAAGGTAGAGGGGGATTGTATTTTAGAGGCTACTGCAAATCCGGGATTTCTTCATCGTGGGTTTGAGAAGCTGATGGAATATCGAACCTGGATACAAAACTTTCCCATGGTTTGTAGGATAAACGTTGTAGAGCCTGATCATATGGAGATGGTATATGCAATGGGGGTGGAGAAATTGGCAAATATAGAAGTGCCGGAAAGGGCACAGTGGATAAGAAGTATATACCTCGAACTTGCGAGAGTTGGTTCGCACCTTTTTGGTTTGTGGGCTTATGCCAATATGTTGGGTTTTGATACAGTTGCTCAGTGGTCAATGTATCATAGAGATCTTATTCTGGATCTCTTTGAGGAATTAACAGGTGGCAGAGTATACCATATTTATATCTGGCCTGGTGGGGTGAGACGTGACTTTCCGGAGGGTTTTACCGATAAAATAGTAGAGACTTTGCATTCTATAGGGAAGTGTGTTCCTGATTATAACGATACATTTTTTAACAATCCATTGTTCTATGAAAGAGCCCATAATATAGGGAAGTTAACTCAGGAAGAAGCAAAAAAGTGGGGAGGTGTTGGGCAGGTGTTAAGGGCGACCGGGATACCGTATGATATAAGGAAAGTCGAACCTTATGCCGCTTACGATAAAGTAGATTTTGACATACCCACAAGAGAAGAAGGGGACGCGTATTCAAGAGTAATGGTAATAAGAGATGAAATGATAGAATCCGTACATTTAATATTTAAGTTGTTAGACAATATGCCCGGGGGAAAAGTTTTCAATAAGAGTTTCAATCCTTTTAAGTGGAAAGTTCCGGAAGGGGAAGCCTATGTTCGGGTTGAATCTTCTCGGGGGGAGTTGGGACTTTATATGGTGAGTGATGGTAAAGATAAACCCTACAGGGTACATTTCAGGACGCCTTCTTATTCTCATGGCTTGACCATATTAGAAAAGGTTTTAGAAGGTGCCAATATCTCCGATGTGGGAAATATTATGATTAGTATGTACGTTGTTGCTCCTGAGATAGACAGAT
>CAZQNI010000249.1:0-3146 GCA_964594255.1 uncultured bacterium
TGGAGTTCGCACAATTACTACCCCCAAATTCGATCATTTTCACTCATACTCCTAATATATTCTTATTGAATAAAAAAAGCGCTATACAAAGTTCAGCTGAGACTTATAATCCGGGAACAGTAGAACGGCTTGTTAACAGATTCAAAGGAGGCGTCTATGTTCATTACAATTACTGGTCGAACGTTGATGATCCCGTACAAAGAAGCTTTACAGAAAATATTTTAAATAAATATAATTATAAAACAATAAAAGAATATCATTACAGAAATTATAAATACGGTTTATATAAAATAATAAACCGTAAAGAATGAAAAAAGCTGGACAACTTTTACTTGACCGGGGAAAAAAGATAAAAGATTAAAGAAAATACGACTTCGAAGAATTCGCTTTCGAGTAAAAATTACTTATAAATATTAAATATTCTAAAAGAAAGGAGAATGAATGGTTGAGAATATAATTAATAAGGATATGTTACTGCTTTTCCTAATACTACTTACTTTGACCTGTAAAAAGACAAAAATAGAAGGGCCTGCTATCCGTTTTAAAAATGAAGTTTACAACTTTGGAGAAGTCAGGAAGGGAGAAATCGTATCCCATACATTTTCATATTATAATCCCGGGTCCGATACTTTAGTGCTTGAAAATGTTAATCCTTCTTGCCCTTCGTGCACCAATGTTGAAGAATACGATAAAATTATAGCTCCGGGAAGAAGAGGAAATATTCGAATAACATACAAAGCATCCGGAATTCCGCGTTTTGTTGACCATAAAATTTACATTACTACTAATATTCCCGCTAGAGAGAGAATTATTCTAACGTTAAATGGAAATATAGTAGGCGAAGAAAAAATTGATACTATCGTAGTATTGCCTCAACCTTTAGATTTTGGTAGAATAGAACCCACGGATTCTATCCGAGAGAGTAGCGTCAGAGTGAAGAATTTCTTTGAAAAAGAGCTTTTCATTACCGATATAATTCCCCCAAATAAAAAAACAGAAATCTCGGTCGAGACCGCTCGTGAAGGGGAGGAATACATAATTAATATAAGACTTCATTCTCCTTATAAAAAAGGGGAAAATAGAGAAATAATTACCTTAGAAACGAATCTCGAAGAAAAACCCGAAATTCTTGTGCCTTATATTTATTCTTTCAACCCGGAAGAATTGTTAAAAGATAATAATAAATGAGATTATAATTCTTTGCAACTACATTCCTGCTTCTAAAAAAATAACGGATGAGCAAAGTTCAATCCCAACAGTAATTTTCAGCTCCGGATATATTCAGGTATTAGTTTTTCGAAAAACAAAACGCTTTGAACCCAGATAGTTAAAAATAGTCCCGAAAGCGACTCCAAACCCTTGAGCAATTACTTTATAAGGAACATCGAAAAAGTATAATATTAAATTCAGTACAATTAAATTTATCGTCAGACCCAATGCCGTTGTTATGATAAATTTAACGTAACCGAAAAAAGAAAGTTTCTCGTCTTTCATAATTTTACCAAAAGTCCATTTATGGTGTAAAACATAATTCTGTATACCGGCTACCAAAAAACTTATAACAGCAAACACATTCGCCCACAGGCCAAATACATCCACAAAAATATAGAAAACAGTAAGATTTGTAACTGTACCCAGGAAACCCACAATAGCAAATTTGAAAAAAGAATGTTTTAAAATATATATCGATCTTTTAACCATCTAAATTTTTTACTTGTTTTGTTTATATTCAGATTTTAAAAATTTTATAATCATTTCAAGGAAACCATTATGCTCCGCCTCAAGAAGAAAATCATTGGCAATAATATCGCTATCTCCTATTGCCAATATATTATCAGTGGCAATTAAAAAATCAGGATTTTCTATATCCTTTGGATCTTTAAACTTTAAAGGATGGTTTAAGCCGAATCCTGCGGCGCAAGCAAATGTTTCTTCAAAGTTTTCAAAATATATTTCCTTGTTTTTATTTCCCTTTAAGAGTTCAATAGCGCAGGCCTTATGGAGATAAATACGCTTTTTATTAAAAGAAACGGGAACATACAAAATGTTTCCGTATTCATTATCCTTAAAATTTACACCGAAGCAGGGAAGAAATCTGACACCGTATTTCTCGGCGATTGTATTTATAGGATAAGGTACTGGATATATTTTGTGAGGCTCAAAAAAGAATTTCCACGATTCAGCATAGCTTTTAACGCTTGTATACATATCTCCTAAAATAACCATCTTTTCGGATTTAGAAAGCTCATTTACAACCCCCTGCGGGATTTTCACCAGAGGGGTAATCACAATTACTCTATCTTCGGGGGTAATTTCTATTCCTTCTTGATACTTGAAAACCGATATGTTTGCATCAGTCAATACTGTTAAAAATTTTGAATAGTTATTAAAATCTCCTCCGTTTCCGTATACAAAAACTCTTTTCGAGCTCTTAAGATTACCTGAAAAAGAAAAATTTTTTGACTTTGAGAATTCTTTTGGAGGAAGAATCCTTAAAATTATGTCTTTTATAAATGTCCTGGTTTTAGAGTCTGAAAAAGCCAATGAATAAAGCCCTTTCCACTTGTAATCAGAATTCGCATTCCATAGGAATTCCGAATCAGCCAGTATTGCTATCTGTCCTTTCTTGTAACGACCCAGACCCGCAACAATATAATTTCCGTCTAGTGATGTCAGAAGAACCTCACAATCTTCCTTCCTGACTGCTGTTAAAATTGCCGCACATAGAAAGACTGGTCCTTCACGCATTGAAGGTAAAGCAGTTCTAGTCCATCTGCCAGCCGTACCCGGAAAGGCGTCATTTTCCTCTACAATACGACCGTTGCTTATTTCCCACCCAGCTGAATTAATAAGAGGCCTCAAGAAATCTGAAGAGCCGTATTTATTATCGTGCTCTGCGATAACCAGTATTTTTCCTCCGCGGCCCACAAAGTCGAGTATATGTTTTACCTCATCTTCACTAAATTGAGCTTCCATAGCCACTCCGATTATAAAAAGCGTGCTCTTGGTATCGAGATAGGGAAGAACTTCCCTATATGGCTTATGGTTTTCCGCGGTGTTAAACCCGAGGTCCTGTAAAAAGAGATTCAAAGAAGAATATCCGGCAAAACCGGTATCCTTAATAGGCCAGACCTGCTCTTTATAAG
>CAZQNI010000250.1:0-3145 GCA_964594255.1 uncultured bacterium
CGATTGAACGAGCGGTAATCCTGTGTCAGGATCAAACTATACTTGCGGAACATTTACCGGAGAGGACAAGTAGAAGTGAAGAGCTCGAACCTTCCAATATTCTCGAATACGATGCGGCAAAAGATTCTTTTGAAAAAAAATATCTTCGAAACTTATTAAAACAGACAGGAGGAAACGTTACTGATGCATCCAGAATTGCTCAGATGACCAGACAGAACATTTATCTTAAACTCAAAAAATACGAGATCAATCCCAAGGTTTATTATCCAAGAGAATAAATATACTTTAGAAGACAGAAGTCAAGAGAAAGTAAAAATCAAATATCAAAATGGAAAAATACAAATCAAAATTCAAAAATGAATAGACAATGAGAAACAACGAATCACACGAATAGCACAAATTTTTTTAGTTCTTGTGGCTAGGGGAAAGGATAATTTTACATTTTCATTTGTCATTTTGCTTTTTAAATTTTAATATTTTAATTTCCTATAAAAATTAAAACAAATGTTATATTGAAAAAATTTTGAACAAAATTATTCAGTGAAAGGTAAGAAAATATGGATGTTTTTAGGTGCCCCGAGTGTCAGGAAGAAGTAAGCGCAGGAGCTAAGAGCTGTCCGTACTGTGGAGCATCTTTTTCTGCAAAAAAGCAATCAAAAGGATTCGGGTTTGAATGGAAATCCAGCAAGACATTTTACGGGTACCCACTCGTTCATATCGCATTTGGCCGGGATGAGCGAAACAGGTTAAAAGTAGCAAAAGGGATAGTAGCTATCGGGCAGTTTGGTGTAGGTTTGATTACTTTTGCTCAATTTGGTATTGGTATCTTATTTGCTTTTGGTCAATTTGTTTTGGGTTTTACTACAGTCGCACAGATTGCCATATCTGTTCTCTTCGGTGTCGGACAGCTTGCAACCGGATACATTGCAATTGGCCAAGTTGCTTTCGGTTTTTATGCTCTATGCCAGACCGGAGTCGCAAAATATATATGGACTCCTGAGAGAAAAGATGTTGAAGCAGTTGAAGTATTTTATGAATTATATAGAAAACTTAAAGATTTCTTAAGTTTACCGTACTGAGAATTCTTTTGCTTTTGCAATAATGATTATTAAGATTAAGGTCTCTATATAGTTATATTTTTTCTCTTTGTTCTCTAAAAACACATAAAATTAAAGGGGGGGTGTTGGGCTTTGCGTTCTCTGTGCCCTCTGTGGTTTAAAGAAGGAGGTTGGGGGAAAGGCGTAAGGTTGACTTTGAAAAGCGGGAAATTATATTTAATTAATTATATTAATTAAAGCCGCGTATAAAGGAGGGATAATGAAAAAATTGTATTGTATACTATTTCTTGTATTGTTAGTTAAATGTGCTTCTCCGGGAGATATTAATATGTTGTCCGCGGAGGCGACCGGTACATCACGCGATTATCAAATCGCCGTAGATAAAGCAAGAATGGATGCCAGACTCGAAATGACTCAGCAACTCAACGCATACGTTCAGGCTCTTATAAAAAAGTTTGACGAAGAAGTGGGAAGAACAGAAGACTCAGAACTCCTCGGCTTGTATTCCAAAACGAGCAAAATAGTCGTTGATCAATCCCTGGTGGGTTCGCATATAAAGAAAAAAGACGTGAAGCAGGACGGCGATATCTACAGGGCAACTGTTGTAATGGAAGCGCCTCTGGGTCAGGCAAGGAAACGTCTTCTCGAACAGATAAAAGCCAGTGATGAAATTTATCAAAGATTTTCGAATTCCGAATCTTTTAAAGAACTCGAAGAAGAAATAGGAAAAGAAGCAGAATAGAAGGCAGATAAACGTATATTTTATTATTATTCTAATTCTAAATTTTTCGCAACTTAACGTATTAAAATCACTTTTTGGTTCACAACTGCCGGTCCAGCCTTTATTCTTCTGAAATAAATGCCGGTTTCAAGATTTTCTTTTATTGTAAACTGATGCTGCCCGGGAGAAATGTTTTTTTCTACTTGCGAAAAAACCTGTCTGCCTAAAGACACTATTTTAAAGTTAGGTATTAGAATTACTTTTAATGAATTAATAGAGAATCTACGGTTTCTCTGTCCATAGGAACGACTTCTTTCTCTGTAATATTTTCCACCTTTGTTCTTACACTGACTTTTGCGCTTTTTTTATCTCTCTTTTTGCTGTATCTAACGCATATAGAAGAAGATATGTCGATATCTTCAGGATTTTTAGTGTTTTTAAGCAGAGCGATAGGACTTCCAAATCCCACTCCTTCAATGAGCAAATCGTTATCACCGGCAAACTCTTCGATTATATAGTTCTCTTTCTCGTTTCTCCCTATTATTAACTTAACTCCGCTTTTAAGTCTGAAATGACGCCCAAAATGAAGTAGTTGTAACTCGGGTATGCCATCTTCGTTATGTTCGAACGCGTCGCGTAATCTAATGGTATAGTCAAAGTCTGCGAGATAACAACCGCCTGCAGGAGAGGGATATTCCGCTATGCCGAGTTCTTTAGCTTTTTGTATCTGGGTTTTTCTGCTTCTGCCCTGGAAAGCGTAAAGATTATCTTTTTTGACCCATCCTTCCTCTTCAGGTATAGTGGGAGGAAGCAATTTTGCGGAAAGTGGGCGAAGGAGAAGACCTTCGACGCCCGCTTCTTTTTCGATTAATTTCATAGCTTTCTTGAGCTGACTCATCGGACGCTGTCCGAGAACCTCGCCGCTAAAAAGGAAAGAGGCTCCAATTCCTTCCATGAAAGACCGAGCCTTCTTCATTATAAAAATCTTACAATCGATGCACGGATTCATATTTTTTCCGTATCCATATTTTGGGTTTTTTATTATTTTTATATAATCTCTTCCTCCGCGGAAAATTTCTATCGGAATATTTAACTTACGGGCAGTTTTTACAGCATTTAATTGTTTTTCGTCTTCAATGTAATAAAAGGGCAAAACAAAATGGAATGCAGTCACTTCTATTTTTTGGTTTTGAATGATTTTGGCAGCTAATATACTGTCCAGTCCGCCGGAAAATAAACCTACAGCCTTCATAGTATTATCAACCGATTTTTTGTTTTTTTGCTGGAAAATCTCATTTAATTTTACCAATCCACGTAAATAAAATATTAAAAATTAAAAAGCAAAATGACATATGACAAGAAGTCA
>CAZQNI010000251.1:0-3134 GCA_964594255.1 uncultured bacterium
GGGAGTACATAAAGAACTACTCTCTTACATATGAGAAGCTTAAAAAGTTTGCGTCTAAAGAGGTTGTTATAATGCATCCCGGTCCAATTAATAGAGGAATAGAAATTGAGTCGAGGATCGCAGATTCAGAGTATTCTCTCGTTCTGAATCAAGTGACTTCGGGAGTAGCTGTAAGAATGAGTGTTCTTTATCTTTTAACACAGAGGAAATTAGATGGATCTAAAAATTAAAAACGTTCATCTTTTTGACCCTTTGAATGGGATTGATGAAGTCGGGACGCTCTTGATTGATAAGGGTAAGGTTGTAAAGGGTTCAAAATCTTCCGCTAAGCAAGAAATAGAAGGGAAAGGATTACACCTTTTTCCTGGGTTTGTCGATGTACATTCCCATTTTCGTGAACCTGGTGCTGAGGATGCGGAGACCATAGAAACGGGATCGAGGGCTGCGGTTAAAGGAGGATATACAACTGTGTGTGCAATGCCTAATACGGATCCTCCGATTGACAATGAAGGGCTGGTTCGTTTTATAAAGGAAAAAAGTGAAGAAGTGGGTCTTTGCAGAGTTTTTCCTATAGGTACTGTTACAAAAAGAAGAGAAGGGAAAGAGCTTTCGGAGATGGCACATCTTTACCAGGCTGGTTGCGTTGCTTTTAGCGATGATGGAGATTGTGTCATAGATTCATCGATAATGCGTAATGCTTTAGAATATGCCAAGTTATTTAATGTTCCTATAATTGACCATCCTGAAGATATTTCTCTCTCAGGCAAGGGGCAGATGCACGAGGGCTCTGTTTCTACTGAATTGGGATTTAAAGGGATACCTGGTATATCCGAATCAACAATTGTAGCTAGAGATATTTTGTTATCGAAGTTTACACAGGGAAGAATTCACCTCGCTCATGTTTCAACGGCAGATTCGGTTAAACTGATTAAAGATTGGAAAACCGATAAGGTGACTTCAGAGGTTACTCCTCACCATTTGCTTCTGTGCGATGATGAAATTAGGGATTTTGATCCAAATAAAAAGATGAAACCTCCCTTAAGGACCCGTTATGATGTTGAAGTTATGCAAAGAGCTATAAAAGAGGGTCTAATCGAAATTGTGGCAACCGACCATGCTCCGCATCCGGATTATAAAAAAGAGCTTGAGTTTGCGGAAGCGGCTTTTGGTGTAACGGGTTTAGAAACATCTTTCGCGGTTTTGTACACAGAACTTGTTAAAAGAGGGAAATTCACTCTTGGTATACTAATTAAGGCCCTTTCATCGTCGCCTTGTAGGATATTTAATCTACCCCTTGGAGAAATAAAAAAGGGAGCAATAGCAGATTTCACAATTGTAGATCTTAAAGGTGGTTGGGAGGTTACCATGGATGTTTTTGCTTCTAAGTCGAAGAATTCTCCCTTCCTGGGCCGAAAATTAGAAGGAATTGTTAGATACTGCATAGTTGATGGAAGAATAATTTTTAAAAATGGTGATTTTATAAATAAGAAAGTATGAAAGAGAAATTCAGTCCCGCGTATTTGGAAATTGCCAGTACATTCGACAGTAAACTTCTTGATACCCTTGAAGAAAGCGTTGGAGAGAGAAGTCGCTTTGAATACCTCAGAACACTTTTGTTGCGATATTTGAAACCAAGGTCTATTAAGACAACTTTTTCCGATTTTATTACCGAACACAGCGTCAAAATATTTGTTGAAATTGACAATGAAGATCTTGCTTATCTTAGGGATATATTTGTTAGATTAAAGGAAGATAAATTGTATAAAAAAGATAGGAAATTTTTATGCGATTTATTCCTTAACGCTTTGGATAAAGGCGAACATTTTTTTGTAATACTTTTATCGGCTTTAATCAAATTGTATCCGGCTGAATTAACGGAAGGGTTTCAGGACGCTTTGGTGATTGGTAAGAGACTGATTGATGTTATCTATGAAGGGATACCTGCGGAGGAAGTTAAACCCCTTGCGAGATTAGTAACAAAAGAACCTATTTTTCTTGGATTTCCTGCACGGAATTTAAGCATTGGCGATTTGGAACGCTTTCTTGCTCGTTATGGCTTCACACCTTCTGTGTTTACAAAAATACATGATATTTTGATAGAGGATTTTACGGAAAGGGAATCTGGTGATATCGTTTCCCTTTTTAAAAATTCTGAAATAACAAGCACACAGGCTTTAAGAAATTTTCCTTTCGGAGATTTTTTCGTGCCTTCAAATAACACTTTGCAAACTTTAGCAAAAATAGCTTCGCAAAAGTCTGCCAAATCAAAAAGGAAGTTAATGGACAGAGATAGGGTCCTTGATGGAAAAGATATGAAAGTTAGGGAAGAGACCAACAAATTTCTACAAAAAAGTCTTAATAAATTACAAGGCTTGATAGATGTGAAGAATCAAGATTTATCTATAGCACTGACAAAAGTGCAGGAGGAGATTACGAAGCTTGAGGAAACATTGAAGTTGCACCTTAGGATGGTTCAGGAACTTAAGGACTCGGGTGGAACACTAAAAGACGAAATTGACCAGAATAGGGTTCTTCAAGGTATAAAACCGCAGGATATAGTTTCTATTTTACCGCCTGTTCCATCTTGGGCAATTGAGAAGACTGTAATAGAGTTCTGGAAGGCACAGCCATTTCTGGCTATTATAAGTCCGGCTTCTGAAAAAGCAATAATTCATTTTTTGCGGAAAACAGAACGAGCAACTAAAGACAATCAGATTTTTTCTAAGTTGAGTACAGGTTCGAAGAGATCTTTTTTACCGGACATCAAAAAAGTAATCTATAATTACAAGTCAGTTTTTTATGAAATCCTTGAAGTCATATACGTTCGTGATATTATTAACAACATGATAGAGATATGGCCGCCTTCGGTTGATTTTGATAATGCGAGGTCAAGAAGAAACGGAGATAAAATAATCCATCTTGTGGGTTTGGATTTGTTGCCGAGTAGGAATTTTTACAGATTTTCTAAAGCTGGTAAGATTGAACCCAAGATAGATAAGGAAAATATAGAATTAAAGGCGGAAGTTTCCAAGGTTCTCCGGAAGAAGTTTTCTTCTTTGGTTTCCACGCTTGTTTATGATATAAGGGGTTCTACTTTTATGTCCCATCGGTTGAGAGATGCCGAAAGAGAAAGA
>CAZQNI010000252.1:0-3125 GCA_964594255.1 uncultured bacterium
TCCCTCCAAAAATTTTAAGACAACTTTCTACTTTTGATGCCAAAAAAATGAGAATTGGTGTAGATGAAAGTAGGATTTACTTCTTTGGAAACCAATTCACACTTGTTTCAAATTTAATAAAAGTTGATTTCCCGAATTATAAAGCTGTTGTATCGGAGAAAAACAACAATATTCTTACCTTAGCTAGAGAACCATTTCTTTCTTCTCTTAAGAGAGTTTCTGTGTTTTCTAACGATAGACCTAAAACTGTAAATTTGGATTTAGGAGAAAATTTAAATATAGAGGTTTTTTCAGAAATTGGAGAAAGTAAAGAAGAAATAGAAGGAAAGTATAAGGGTAAAAAGATAAATATAGCTCTATCATCTAATTACTTAATAGACTTTTTGAGAAAAATTAAATCTAAAAAAGTGATCTTAAGTTTTGAAGATAAAAATAAACCTATTACAATAGAAGGAGAACATAAAGAAATATTTTATCTTTTGATGCCCATAACAATAGAATAAGTTATTAAACAACTTTTTTAACTTTATTCGTTTTTAAACATTTTGAGCAAACGTATACTTTTTTGATATTATTATTGATCTCTACTTTTATGTTATGTAAGTTTGGTTTCTGTTTTTTTCTTGTTTTGTGTTTAGAATGACTGACTTTATTACCAAAAGTCGTGGTCTTTCCACAAATAAAACATTTTTTCCCCATTAATTCCTCTCCTTTTTTTGCTATAATAGAGAAAAATTGCGTTTTGTCAATGAGTTATTTAATCTCTTGACTTTTTTATTTTTTTCTCTATACTAAATATACTAAAAACAACAAAAAAGGAGGTATTATGAAAAAGTTAATGTTATGTTTTTTGGTTTTAGTCCTCTTGGTTCTTGGTTGTGCGTCGAAGGGTGTAACAAAAGTAGGTGAGATTGAAATCCCGGATTGGTATCTAAATCCTCAAACGAGCCCAGATTATATATACGGAAAAGCTACTTCTACTTCACAAGATTTACAGTTAGCTATAGATAAAGCCAAGCAGGGAGCAAGGCTTGATATAGCCGAAAACCTTGGGTCTCATATTATGGCATTGATAAAGAAATTCGATGAAGAAGTCGGAGGAGTCGAAGAAGGAGAACTTCTGACACAATTTACTCAAGTTTCTAAAAATGTTGTTGATCAAACTCTTGTGGGTTCAAGAGAAAACAAAACCAAGATAAAAGAAGAAGGAAAAGGATATCGCGCTTTTGTGCTCATGGAGCTTCCCATCGGGAAAGCCAGAGAAGAACTTTTAAAGCAGCTGTATTCAAGCGAGAATGAAAATTTATATACTCGTTTCCGAGCTTCCCAGTCTTTCCAAGAATTGAAAGAAGAAATCGAAAGCTTAAGAAAATATAAAGAAGGCGAGGAGGAAGGCTTAAAAGAGTTTAAATAAAAGGTTTTTATATATGTAGACAAAAAATATTTTTACCTCCTTGTTATTTTTAGTTTTTATAAGTTTTTAGGTAAACTCTACAGTATTTGAAAATACTGTAGAGTTTTTTGTATAAGAATACAAAAAAGCCTCTTTACAGCTGTTGAGACCTTGCGAAATTCGAAAAATAAAGTAAATTATATAAGGATGATTTTTAAAATAAAAAAGAGTAAGAATTATCGTCCAATATTAACTATAATAATCTTTATGTTCCTTTTAATCCCTATACCTTTTATCTCTACAACTTCACAAATAAGGTGGCATAAAGAATACGAAGAACTACGTCATCGAGCTTTGTTATATGCCAGGTCCAGCGGAGTAAGAGGTGATAGCAAAACAATCAAAAGAGCTTATGATTATTCCATTCGTTTCTGGATGAGGTGGCCGGTAGTTGTCCGTTGGATTCAAGCTGAAAGCGATTTTATTCCGAGTGCTACAAGTAAAGTTAATGCTAAAGGACTCACGCAAGTAATGACCGGGACAGCTTCATATATTGGAGAAGTTCTTTTATATTCAGGTTCCGTTGGTTTGACAGTCGAAGAAGAAAAAAAGCTAAGTGAAATGAGTTATAATTTATATGAGGTTGAAGACAACCTCCTTCTTGGGTTTTCTTACCTTAAATTCTTATCTATTTTTTCGGACAACCCTGAAGAGGCTTTGGCAAGATATCTCGCAGGGAAAAAATGGGTTGATTTTATTGACTCAAGATACGTTAAAAGCATTTCTGACGGTAAACCCATACTCTTAGACGCTGCGTTGTAAAAACGAATCCAGAGCAGTTAGAACTCCATAACCCCAATTTTAGAAGCAACAAATTACACGAATATCACAAACACTGTTTTAGTTTTTACGGTTCAGAGGGGAACCTACACAAATTTGAATTATAATGTGTAATTTTAATTTTTTATATTAATTTTTTACCGAGACCCCCCTTGACAAATTAAGAAAAACGCGTATAATGCTTTTTAAGGCAAAGTACTTTGTACGTGTAAAAGTAGAGAGGTGGTTGGCAGAATGAGTAAATTTGAAAAATCTTGTGTTAAAAGCTAAAAAAGGGGGTACTATAATGTTGTTTTTGTATTTGTTTGTTTTTAGTTATAATGCTTACTATCAGAATGACTTTGGGGGTTCTTCTCTTGGTGTGGGTGGGGCTCCCATAGGGCTAAATAATAGTGTCGAGTGCGGATTGTATAATCCCGCTGCCTTTGCGAGTGCCGAGAAACTCAATGTTTTTGCGGGCTATAAGTTAACAAAAGGGGAATTGTCTTTTGTTCTTGCTCCGGAAGATACTGCTTCAATGGATTATGCCTTCCCTGACTATTTGGGAGTTTCTCTTCCTTTGGGGGAAGATTACTTTTTGGGCTTATCTTTGTCTGTGCCTTATAAATCTGCAAGCAAGGAGGTATTAGAGGATACAATTCCTGACCCATCTGTTCCTGGGACGTATAGAAAAATGTCAGCAGAATTGGTGAATGGGATAAGATTCTACTCTCTAAATCCGACAATCAGTAAAACTATAAATGATAAATTATCTGTTGGTTTGAACATGGCTATATTTTGGATGCGCTCGATTTCCTCTTCTGAAATCGTCGATTCTGTGTATGGTAGTAGCATTAATAGTAATACTATGGATAAATACGGTATTGAGCCATGTCTGGGTTTACAATATAAG
>CAZQNI010000253.1:0-3106 GCA_964594255.1 uncultured bacterium
AGGTTAACGGGGATATGGAGGAGGAGATTTATCCTAATAATATAATAATGATAGGACCTACTGGTGTAGGGAAGACCGAGGTTGCCAGAAGACTTTCTCTTATAATGAACGCTCCGTTTGTGAAGACCGAGGCTACCAAATTCACAGAGATCGGATATGTTGGTAGGGATGTGGAGTCTATGGTAAGAAGTCTTATGGATGTTGCCGTTAAGATGGTACAATCAAAGAAAATAGAAGAGGTTAGCGAAAAAGCCCTGAAGCTTGCGGAAGAAAGGATTCTTGATTTACTTATGCCGAGTGGTGAAGTAGGAGAAACGATGGATGAGAGCAGGGGAAAAATGAGAAAGAAATTGAGAGACGGAGAATTCGAAAAAAGAAAAATCGAGCTTGACCTTAAAAAGCAAGATAAACCTTTCATTGAAATACTTGGTGCCCTTGGTCCCGAGCAGTTGAGTTTAGGTGTCCAGGATGCTTTTTCCAGTTTGATACCTAAATCTACCAAGAAAAAGTTTGTTACTATTGCCGAAGCCAGAGAGATTTTTGTGAAAGAAGAATCTGAAAGATTAATAGATAGGGATGAAGTTATTGAGGAAAGTAAAAGAAAAACCGAAAACTCAGGTGTAATATTCCTTGATGAGATAGACAAAATTATAGGCGGTGATTCCGGGTCCGGACCAGATGTTTCCAGGCAGGGGGTTCAGAGGGATCTTCTGCCCCTTGTTGAAGGAACCACAGTCAACACGAAATACGGACCGGTAAATACAGATCATATACTTTTTATCTCTGCAGGCGCTTTTACTTCTGTTTCTCCCTCTGACCTCATCCCGGAGTTACAGGGAAGGTTCCCAATCAGAGTAGAGTTTAAAGATTTGAGCAAAGAAGATTTTCGCAGGATTCTTGTCGAACCGGACAATTCTCTTGTTAAACAATATAAGGCTTTGTTTAAAGCCGAGGGATTCGAGCTTGATTTTAGTGAAGAAGCTTTAACTTTAATCGCCGATTATTCTAAACGAGTTAATGAAATCAGTGAAAATATTGGCGCAAGGAGACTTCAAACTGTCATGAACGCTTTGCTGGAGGACTATCTCTTTGAAATGCCTGATCTAAAAGAGAAGAAGATTTTTATCGAAGAAGAGTACGTAAAAAATGAGTTAGAAAAAATAGTTAGCGATGAAAATTTAAGCAGGTACATCTTATAGATGATCTGGGAGAGCCTTACTTATTTCAAGAAGAAAAATGTTATAAATAGTAAAGAAGCGCTTAAGAAGATCTTGTCCTGGGGCGATAGGATTTCGGAATTCGATTACTTTATAGAAAGAGAAGAAAAATATTCGTTTGGCATAGGCAAGGGAGTTGTTTTATATAAAGAACAAATAGACAGAGAGGAAGCTGAGTTATCGATACTAGTAGCTAATACACCTGTAAAATATGATTCTTTCGATGGAGTTCCTATTTCTATCTTTTGTTTTCTTTCTTCTCCTTCGATGAAAGATCTTCATTTGAAATATCTTTCGCGCTTC
This sequence comes from uncultured bacterium, assembly GCA_964594255.1. Lineage (GTDB taxonomy): Bacteria > Hydrothermota > UBA3072 > UBA3072 > UBA3072 > JAFGHJ01. The sequence continues at coordinate 1,521 of CAZQNI010000253.1, forward strand.
TACCGATTAATGAATTTTACGACTTTTAGAGAAAATCTTTTAAACGTGGATTCAATAGAGGGAATAAGGAAATTGATAAAAAGAGAAGAAGAGAGTTTTGGCTAATGAAACGATTGCCGTTTTTTTTATGGTTAATCGTTGTAATTGGGGTTACTTCTTTTCCCTTAGGCGCTATGCCCGAGGTCCGCACTTTTGGAATGGATAAACTTTTCCATTTTTTTCTTTTTTCCGTTTTGATACTTTTACTCTTTTTTGGTTTTGGTAAAAGAAGTTGGAGATTTTTATTTTTTTTCGTTTTTTTTGCAGCAATAGACGAACTTTATCAGTATTATGTTCCTGGCAGATTTGTAAGTGTTTATGATTTGATTTTTAATTTATCCGGAGTTGGAATTGCGTATTGGGTTTTAGCTTGAAGGGGGAATCTGTTTAGATATGAGTTTGAAACCGGAGTTTAAGAATATCAAAGGCACAAGGGATATTTTACCTGAAGAAGCAATTAGTTGGGGAAAGGTAGAGAATGTTATAAGAAAAAAAATGGAAAGTTATAACTTCCAAGAAGTCAGATTCCCAACTTTTGAAGCTACCGACCTTTTCAGGAAATCAACCGGAGAAAGCACGGATATTGTCAAGAAAGAGATGTTTACTTTCGAAGATATGGGTGGGAGGAGTCTTACCCTTAAGCCCGAAGGTACGCCCTCGGTGGTCAGGATGTTCCTTCAACATGGTCTTTTTAATAGAGGTGCTCTTCAAAAATTCTACTATATCGAGAGGATGTTCAGACAGGAAAGACCGCAAAAAGGAAGATACCGTGAGTTCAGGCAATTCGGAGCCGAAGTAATTGGCTCGGTTTCCGCCGAAACAGATGTGGAACTCGTAAAATCAGCTCTGGATGTATTTGACGAATTAAATATTGAAGGCATAGAACTTAATATAAACTCAATCGGATGTCCCAGGTGTAGAAAGGTTTTTGTTAAAGAATTAAAGAGTTTTCTTAAGGGAAAATTAGCCGGGCTATGCGAAGATTGTAATCGTAGATATGCGGAGAATCCCATGAGAATATTAGACTGTAAAATAGACAGGAAAAAAATAAAAGGCGCTCCGGTTCCTTCTGATTTTCTTTGTGATGAGTGTAGAGAACACTTCGGGGAGTTCAAAACCCGGCTTGATTTTTTGAATATTAAATTTAATATAGACAGCCGTCTTGTCAGAGGGCTTGATTATTATACTAAGACGGTTTTTGAATTTGTTAATTCAAATTTGGGTTCTCAAAACGAGTTGGGTGGAGGTGGCAGATATGATGAATTAATCAAGTTTATGGGAGGAGAAGATACTCCTGCTTCCGGTTATGCGGTTGGTATTGATAGAATGATGTTATTGTTGCCGGAAGAAGAAGAAAAGATAAGTGTAGACGTTTATCTTGTTACTTTTGATGATGAGTCGGATCTTGCAGGGTTTAAAATATTAAATGAGCTGCGGGAAAAAGGTTTTTCTTGTGACAAAGATCCGATGAGAAGAAGTATTAAAGCACAGTTCAGAGAAGCTGACAGACAGAATGCAAAATGGGTAATAATAATAGGAGAAGATGA
>CAZQNI010000254.1:0-3101 GCA_964594255.1 uncultured bacterium
ATTTTTTCATTGTTACTCCTTTCCTATAGCATAAACAGAAAATCTCAAAAAATCAAGGGTTTTTCTTGCAGAAAAAAACAAAAAACCAGTCCGAACCTTGTTTTAAAAAACAGGCAATTAACTTCTTCGAATAGAAGTCCTTTTATTTTTATTTCTTCTGCTTGCTCTGCATCAAAAAATATATTGAAAACACAAGAGTTTTTCTTAAGATATTATAATAATAAAAAAAGGGAGGTTTTTTATGACCCTAATAATTTCTTTACTTTTAGTTGCTCAAGGTGTCGTGGAAACAAACAGCCCTCGCTGGGATTCCCCGGATATACTTATCGAAGAATCTCTTGGTAGCTATGTAGATTTCGCCGCGGATTACAATTATTCAAACGGGAATATATATGTTGCGTGTATCCCTGATTCAGGAACTTATTTCGGTCCTGAAAACTGCTGGGGACTTCTTCTCTTCCGTTCGACCGACTATGGTTTGTCCTGGAACTTACTGCACTCCGAAATTTTCTCTCCAGGATGCTTGGGTAAGGAAACAGATCTCGTGGTCACAAGGAGTGACACAGCATATGTTCTTTTTAGCTATTACGTCAGAGGTGATAATGATGATGAAATTGCTTTAGAAAAAATATACGAGGAGGAGGGTGGAACCTGGAAAAGAGACCCGCTTCCGCTAATCCCTAATATAAGAGTTCCTGAAATCCGTTCTCCTAAACTCGTGAGAGATGATTTCAATGATTTCTATTTGTATATGTCATATATTACTATTAATCCCGATAGAGATTCTCTTATTATTTTACGCTCCACCGACAGAGGATACAATTGGAACAACCTCCTGCGAGCCAACTCCGCAGCAGAATGGCAGGACCACGATATTGCCGTTGCTGATTCCAGTCTATACCACTTATCAACATTCCAACACTCTGAAAATCAAACTCTGCAATTTACATACTGGAGGGACAGAGGTACACCTACTGATGTAATAAATATTTTTGAAGTCAATACGAACAGCAACGGACAAATTAAATATCCGAGAATAGGAGCTACCACAACACTGCCCGATTCCACGCAGTTAGTTTACGCCTTCTATTCCCAGGAGGATTCAATCACCGGAAATTATGATTTACTTTATCTGTATTCGGAAAATGGAGGAAAAGTTTGGGATAGTATTCCTGACACACTTGCAGATGAAAGCTATTCACCGGTACTCTGCGATCTACGAGGGTATCAAGTTGCTCCCAACAAGTGGATGGATATCGCTTACTGTTTTACATCTTCTACTCCAGCTTTCGAGAACTTCTGGTGCTGGTCCTCAGAAGATGAGCCTACGAATTGGCAGGGTATTGCTTCTGTGGGTACAGGAGCAAACAGGTCAATCCCGGAACTTGTTTACTCCCCCGGAGCATCCGGAGGCGGAGGTGTAGTTGTATATAATGACTCCCTCGGCAACTTATGGTTTGACGCTCCCTGGAGAGAGAGCGGGATTGTTGAGGTCACCGGTAAGAATAGAGATAAAATCGGCAGTAAGATTATACTTGCTGGAAGTATAGTAGAAGTGGGTTCGGCAGGTGCTACAGTTTACGATGTAACAGGAAGAGCGATAAAAATATTAAACACCAATTCCTGGGATTTAAAGGATGGAGAGGGCAAAGAAGTCAACCCCGGCATTTACTTCACTGTCGACAAGGAAAACGGCAACAGAATAAAACTCTCGGTAATAAAATAGCTTGATTTGAAATTAGAATAAAAAATGGAGGGCAAGTCTAGCCCTCCATTTTTTCACGTCTTTTCTGCTTCTATTTCTTCAAATAAAACGACTATTTAGTTTAGAGTTGCTGTAAACCTGAGGGAAAAATCGTAGCCACTCCACTTCAAATCAACGCCTTTCTCCGGCACAGAGTGAAAACCAAATGAACCTGCCACTCCCAGACCCCAACTGCTACCAACCCACCATTCTTTTCCTAAGGTCATATCAAGAGCTATTCCATTATCTGTACCCCCACCTGACTCTTCAGACAGCGCTCCTATACCTATTGACGGCGATAAATAAATATTAATAGGCATAATATAATATGTTACTCCAACTCCAACAGCAGAAAGCAAAATGCTTTCATCAGAAGTTGCAGTAATTCCGAGAATCTCTACATCAGGCTCGAGCATCATCCAACCGAATAGTGTTGCATGTAAGGCCAGGTTTGGCAATATCCCGCCTCCAATAGCAATGTTAGTATTACTCGACGAACCAGAAAACTTCAATGCATCATCATTGAATGAGGTTTGAGATGCGCCGCCTCCACCCGATAGTCTAAGAAAGAATCCTCCGACATGGTCTCGAGAACCCGCAAATAAATCCGTTGATGACAACACCAGGATAAGACAAACAAATATAACTGTTCTGGTAAACAAACTTTTCCGCATAAATTACCTCCTTTTTTGGATTAAAATATTTAACAAATTATCATTTCCACCACAGAAGCGTCTACTATAATTGTATATAAGTGTAAGCAAAAAACACCAAAAAATCAAGAGTTTTTCTTCTAAAAACCGGTTTGGTTTTTAGAAGAAAAACTAAAGAGAAGTCTGCGATTTTGTTTTAAAAAATAAGCAATTGACTTTAAATATAAGTGCTTCAGCTTTTTAATTATTGTTTTGCTATTTTTGTAGCACCTGTTAGAGCATCGATATTAACTGTAGAATCAAATTTTGCTTGCATAGGTCCTTCATGGGCAGCTTGCATAAGCTTCCAGTGACTGACCGTTACCGGTCCATCGATCAATTCCGGTATGTTATAGTTCTTGATATACGTATCATAAAACGTGGGGTCTTTTTGCGGCATTAAAAATGACTTATACACATTTCCCAGTGAATCAACATAACTAAAATATAATCTGGAACACAGGCCATCTTTTCTTTTACTGGCGAACACAAACCACCGACTATTGCTTGACCAACTATGATAACTTTCACTATGTTCACTATTGATATTAAGTTTCCTGTACTTTTTTGTTTTTAGATCTAACATATAAAGATCACTGGATGGAAAATTTATGGAAAAATATCCGTAATCACTCATACAAAATAATAGATATTTCCCATCAGGA
>CAZQNI010000255.1:0-3092 GCA_964594255.1 uncultured bacterium
GCCTTTTCTGCTTTTTCCTGGAGAGTTTTCAGGTCACCCATACCGAGAATTCTTGAAGCTAATCTTTCAGGGTGCAGAATCTCAAGGGCATCCACTTTTTCGCCGATTCCTATAAATTTGATTGGTTTTCCTGTAACCTTTCTCATGGAAAGAGCGGCGCCGCCTCTTGCGTCTCCATCCATTTTAGTGAGAATAATGCCGGTTATTCCCAAGGCATCTTCGAATTCTTTAGCTATATTCACGGCATCCTGTCCTGTCATCGAATCCGCGACCAGAAGAATCTCAGAGGGTTTAACGATCTCCTTTATCTGTTTAATCTGTTTAATCATTTCAATATCGATGTGTAATCTGCCGGCGGTATCAAAGATAAGAGTATCATATCTTTTAAGTACGGAACGGCTGAGTGCCTGCTTGCAAAGTTTTACTTCATTATCGAACCTGTCGGAAAAATAAGGAAGATTTTCCCTTTCAGCCATATCACGTAACTGTTCGAAAGCTGCGGGTCTTTTGACATCGGCGGGTATAAGAAAAGGACTTCGTCCCTTGCTTTTCAAAAAACATCCTAATTTTATCGCAGTAGTTGTTTTCCCCGAGCCCTGTAAACCTACAAGCAGGATAGATGACGGCTGTTTATCTAACAGCAGTGGTTCTGCCTTTCCGATTAAGCCTATTAATTTTTCCCCCACAATCTGTACAATCATTTCCGCGGGAGTGAAACTATCATAGATTTTTCGCGCTACTGCCTCATTCTCAACTTCGGTTACAAAATCGGTAGCCACCTGCAAATTTACGTCTGCCTCGAGCAGCGCTCGCCTTATGTCTCTCATACTTTCCTTAACCTGCGAAGCAGAAAGCCTGCCTTTGCCTGAAAGGTTCCTGGCTATATTCTTTATTCTTTCACCTAATCTATCAAACATATGGTTAAATATAGGAATGTTTCATTTAATCGCAAGGCACCTTAAGATAAATTAAATATCAAAAATTAAAAAGCAAAATAACATATTAAAATGCAAAAATATTAAATCCTCAAAACGCAAAAACCGAAAAAAGTTGTTGTTAGAAGTTATTGTCTTTCTTTTTTTATAATTTTTGAACTTTGATTTGTATTTTTAAATTTTGATATTTGATTTTTAATTTCTGTTATCCCCTGTTGACATATTAAAAAAAACCAATATGTTTTATAAACTATGAAAGGTAAAATAGGTTTTATTTCGACAAGGTTTTCCGGCCTTGACGGGGTTTCCCTGGAAACCGAAAAATGGGCAAAAATTTTAGAAGAGGAGGGTTTTGAATGCTACTATTTTGCAGGAGAACTTGACTGCCCCGAAGAAAAATCTTTCCTTGTTGAAGAAGCTCATTTTAGACATCCTAACATCGAAGAAATTTATAACGAATGCTTTGGCAAAGATACCCGAAAAAGTTCAGTTACAAGAAACATCCATGAAACAAAAAAGAGACTTAAGAACGAAATACTTAATTTCGTTAATAAGTTCGAAATAGATTTGTTGATCGCAGAAAACTCTTTAACGATACCCCTTAACATTCCTCTCGGAATAGCCATAACCGAATTCATCTCGGAAACAAAAATGCCGACAATTGCCCATCATCATGATTTTTACTGGGAAAGGAAAAGGCTTCTTGTAAACGCAGTTGAAGAATACATGCGTATGGCTTTCCCTCCTGTATTGCCTTCTATTCGTCATGTAGTTATAAACTCTTATGCAGATCGTGAGTTAAGTTATAGGACCGGTATATCAAGCACCATAATACCAAATGTACTGGATTTCGAAACGCCTCTTCCTCCAGTGGATGAGTATGCATCCGACGTTAGAGAAAATTTCGGAGTACAGAAAGATGAATTACTAATTCTGCAACCGACAAGAGTTGTTCCAAGGAAAGGAATCGAGCATGCAATTGAACTTACAAAACGCTTAGGAATGAAGGCAAAACTTGTAATATCACACGCTTCCGGTGATGAGGGATTCGAATACGAACAAAGATTACGGGATTATTCTGAAATGCTGGGGGTCGACACCCTTTTCATATCAAAGCGCATTGGAGAAAACAGAAAAACCAATGGCAAGGCCGAAAAGGTTTATACTATGTGGGATATTTATCCCCATGCCGATCTAGTCACCTATCCTTCAACATATGAGGGATTCGGAAACGCTTTCCTGGAAGCTATTTATTGCGGTAAACCAATTGTTGTTAACAAATATGTGATTTATACTTTGGATATAGAGCCAAAAGGCTTTAACGTTATAACTCTGGACGGATATGTTAACGAGGAAGCCGTTCTAAAAACAAGAGAAATCTTAACCGATTCAGAAAAACGAGAAAGAATGGTAAGACACAACTACAGATTAGCTAAACGATATTTTTCTCTCTCAGTATTGCGTCGTAAACTTAAAAATCTTATACGCGAAATCTTATACTTTGAATCCTGAGCGATAAAACCACAAATGAAATTTTTACCATAGATTTCACAGTGTGACAACACCGCAAAATTCAAAAATCAAATATCAAAATGTAAAATTACAATTCAAAGTTCAAGAAAAACATTTACCACAGAGGACACAGAGGAATAATTGTGTTAAAAAAAGAAAAAAACACTGAGAACACAGAGAAAAAAATAAAAACTCTGTGCTCTCTGTGGTTAAAAAAATCCGGGGTTGAGAGAGGTGGGCTCTGTGTGTTTTTATTCATTTTGCTTTTTAATTTTTAATATTTAAATTAATCATAGATAAAAATCACTATATTTACAGGATTTTTATTGCTTGTTGCTCAATACGCACCATTAACTATCAATTATGCCTCTTGACAAAATGACATAATCTTTTATATTAATAATATAGACTGAGTAAAGTTGATTCTAAGAGTTTTACGAAGATTGGCTTATAGTCCTGAAAGGTCAAAAAGGCTTTTTTTTGCTATTTTTTTAGAAAAAGCCCCTTGACAAATCAGATGAATATATTAATAATAAAAGCTGTTCTTTGATAATTGAATAAATGATAGATGTTAGACTTTTGGACAAGCATTAAGAGCATATGGTGGATGCCTTGGCAGAAGTAGGCGATGAAGGACGTGGCTGG
>CAZQNI010000256.1:0-3089 GCA_964594255.1 uncultured bacterium
ATGACGGCGTAGAAATTGCTCAGACATGGCATATTTTCGGTGATCCTTCTATTCAATTTCGAACAGATATACCCCGTAATTTCAAAGTTAATAAGGTCCTGGCTAATTTCCTTGATTCTTTGGTTTGTGAAGTAAATGTTTATGAAGAGGATTCTATAACTCCCGTTGAAAACGCTATGGTATCTTTTTGTAGCAAAGAGTGTTCACTCATAGCATCAGGATATACAAATTCTGCTGGTAGTTATAAATTTACACTTGACTCAAACAATTTTATGCAGGATGAGTATGTTTATCTAACAGTGACTGACTTTAATTATAAACCCTACCTGGATTCAACAACGCTTATGAGTATAGTATTTTCTCCTGAGTCTGTAGAAGTTAATATCCCCACAGAAGTAGAAATATTAACATGCTCTGGTTTGGAAATTGTAATCGATGGTTATGGTTTTTGGGTCTGTGATACCACTGACGATTCTGGCAGGGCAATTATAAATATTGACGCTCCTTATGGAGGAGAACTCCAGGTTTCTTTTTTCGATACCTCTGAGGCGAGATTGTTCTATAAGAAGACACTTCCTGTTTTTGGTGCTCTTGACTTACCTGCCCCTAATATTCAGGCTTCTTGCGGTGAAATTGGAGTTTCCGGGGGTTTTATGCCGGGATTTCCCGGTAGGATTCTTGGATTCGCTGATTCATTATCTTTTTCAATGTTTGTACGGGGAGCTGGTATTGATACTTCTTTTTTTGCCCCGGATGGTTTTTTAGAAAAAGATTTAGTGTTTGAGGAATTAGGGGAAGTTGAAGTAACGCTTGCAAAGTTAGGTTACAATGTTTATCAGAAAGTATTTCCCGTTATAAATTACAGAGGATGGCTTTCGGGTTATGTTATTAGCGGGGCTGATTCTGTAAACGAAATTAGGCTGCAGGTTTATAATGCCGGTGCTGACACCGGGTCTGTTACTCCTGTTGCCGTTATTACCTCTAATGATAATGGATTTTATGAATTCGAGGATTCTTTATTGTGCGGATACTATGATGTTTATTTATCAGGTGTTGGATATCAGAGTGAGTTATTTCCGATAACCGTTGAAAATTCAAGTAATAATATTGATTTCAATATATCTCCCGAATCCTACACTATTGATTTATCCACATTGATTAATGGAAATTATTTAGAAGTAAAATACAGCCTCCCACAGGAAACGGATGTCGAGTTTATTGTCTTTGACGCTTTGGGACGAAAAATTATGTCTGAATTAGAAATGAAAAATTCCGGCAACTTCACACAAATTATAGATATGCAAAATTTCTCGTCGGGTATTTTTTTCTTTGTGATGAAAGCCGGGAATAGAGTGTTTCCGCCGGAAAAGTTTATCTTAATTAGATAGTAATAAGTCGCTCTCGGCTTACCGCTTACGGCTGACCGCTTGTTGGCCCCAACCTACACTCAATTTTTTTTAATGATATTTTTTTGCGGGAAGCGGATGGCGGACAGCGGGTAGCGTAAAGTATTAAAAACAGTGAGTAAACATCAAGTAGGTATGATTGTTGTATTCTTTTAACTTTTTAGGTAGAGGAAAATCCAGTTCTATACCCTGGCGTAGAACAATATATGTTTCTTTGTTAAATTTTAAATTAAACCCCAGAACTCCTCTTGTTTCACTGTTTTTTTCTCCGTTTAAGTTTCTCCACGATTTTTGGAATCCTAAAGTTAGAACTATTTGATAAGTTAGTGAATGATTATATAGTAAAGATAAACCCATCCATTTTCTTTTGTACTCCAATGAGTCATTTTTAATATATTTCCAGTCCATTGGCAAACCAATGTAAAAAGTGCTTTTTTCTGAAATTTTTGTTTTTATAAAAGGTTCCGCGGAAAATTTGTCTATGCTAACCTTAAAATTTAGAGTGTCTTGGGATAGTGAGATATAAGATGAATCAATTTTCAGGTAATTTAATCGCAACCCCGGGGAAATCTTGTCAAACAAATGATAATAAATAATATTTTTTAGACCCATCCCGCCGAATTCGCCACGCCCGATTTCTTCATCATTCTCTAAAAAATTTTTCTTTCCGGGTATTGTTTTATAGTATCTATAGTACAAATCAGCCTGATTGCTGTTTATTACACCTTGAAGTTCAAGACTAACGGGAAATTTCGTAAATGGATCTTCATAAATTGATGGTTCTCTGTGTGAAATTAGATAATTATGGTCGAATTCGTGTAAAATTATATTCAGAGAATGGTTGTTTTTAATATTTTTCCAGTAACCAATACCCATACCTATATATTTTTTATTTTGTGATGATTGTGGTGATATAAAGAGAGATAAGGAAAGTGGTATACCGGTATTTTCTTCCACTACCCATCTGAGCTTAAATAGGTGTTCTTCCGTTTTTATGTCATAATCGTATTCGCTCTCAAAATTATATTCAAATACAATATTTGAAAAAAGAGACGTCCAGATTTTTATTCTGTACATTTCGTACCATTGTTCTGAGTTTCTGGAACCGTGTGCTGTTTGGATTCCGTTTTCACTATAGAGAAACTGAAATTCTTCTTCTATTGGTGTAAAAGAAAAACTTTTATCCATTAAATAAAGAGTGTTATAATCACCTAAGAGGGATAGCAAAAAGAAAAATATCATTTTAGTAAAAGGGAAATATCTATTGATTTATAAGAATGAGTCAAAGAGCCGACCGAAATATGATTAACTCCTGTTTTTGCGATTTCTTTAACGTTTTCAAGTGTTACATTTCCTGAGTATTCAAGTAAAATATCTTTTCCGTCTGTTAGAGTTAAAACCTTTTTTACTTCCTTTGTAGACATATTATCGAGAAGGAGATGTCTTGCCCCAAATTCTATTGCTTCCTTAACTTCCTTAAGATTTGTTACTTCAATTTCACCTTTTGCTAGAGAAAGAGCATTTTTTATTCCTCCGCAAATCTTTATATGGTTTTCTTTTATTAAAACTCTATCATAGAGTCCCATTCTGTGGTTAATTCCTCCGCCCATTCGGACAGCGTATTTTTCCAGGTATCTTAAAGTTGGAGTGGTTTTTCTTGTGTCGAATATTGAAGCTTTGCTG
>CAZQNI010000257.1:0-3078 GCA_964594255.1 uncultured bacterium
AAGCATGTTTTATTATATTCCTTGTAAGTTCCGAAACAGCTGTAGCAATCCTCGTTTGATCTATCCACCGAAAACCTACACGTTCCGCTTCACTCTTTATTTCACGCCTGGCAATTAAGACATCTATCTCTTTATTTATGGGGATGCGTAAAATTTCCTCCTTCATGTAGACCCTTTTTTTATCATTTCCCTTAATTTCTCTAAAGCCGAATCGAGTTCGAACGCAGTGTTTATTTCTTCGAGATATAAACCAAGCTCAACAAGAGCAACTGCCACTTCCGGCTGAATTCCCACAAGTATAACTTCCTTGCCCATAGCCCTGAGTCCCCAGGCGATTTTCTGTAGCAATCTACCAAGAAAACTGTCCACGATATCAAGAGCAGAAATATCTATAGCAACTCCTTTAATGTTAGAATTATCTGCCTCTCTGATTATCTTTTCCCCGGCTTCTTCTGCAGCAGTATCATGAAGTTCTTCCTGAATAGGAACAACAAGTATATCTCCTAAATGCATACGGGTTAATCTTGCCATTTTAATCCTCTTCTTTCTTTATATTTTTTCGTGAAATAACATATCTCAAGCCATCTTTCAGCGTAGCCATTGTCTTAAGACTCCCCATATCAATTCCAAGATCGGCAATTGTCTGGGCTATCTCTACTCCCACCCCGGTTAATATTGCCTCAGCGCCCACCAATCGCACCGCTTTGGCTGTACGGATTAATCGATCGGCAACCGCACTATCCACTGCGCTTATCCCTGAAATATCTATAATTGCCACAGCAGCTTTCTCTTCCACTATCTGGGTTAATAAACTTTCAGAAATCCTTGATGCTCTCTCGCTATCCAGAGACCCCAATATGGGAACAGTAAGAACGCCCTCCCACACATCAATTACAGGCGTTGAGAGCTCCATAAGTTCTTCCCGTTGTGCCTCTAATTTTTTTTCTCTTTCCTCCTCCCAGAGCTTCTTTTCCGTTACATCTCTGGAAATGCCTAAAATACCTATTACATTTCCTTTTTTACCATACCTGGGAACTTTAGTTGTCGAAACCCAGGTTATTCTACCATCGGGGTGTGTTTCCTTTTCGACCTTTCCTTCTATTGGATTACCGGTTTTCATTATCTCCTGCTCATCCTCAAAAGCAGGTCTTGCATGTTCCTCAGTAAAAAAATCGAAATCCGTTTTACCCATCAACCCATCGACGCTCTTAACATTGAACCATTCTGCCAGCGATTTACTTACTTTTATAAAACGGCTTTTTTCGTCCTTAAAGTAAATATGATCAGGTATAGTATTAAGAAGTGAATTCAATAAACTTCTTTCGAAAATAAGTTCCTCTTCCAACTTTACCCTTTTTGTTATATTATAGAAAAAAACAAATGAACCAACAAACTCACCCTTCTCATCAAAACGCGGATTTGATCTTGTCAATAAATAACGTCTTTCACCGTCTTCAGCATTCACTTCTATCTCAAAAACACTCTTTTTTTTCTTCTCCTTTGTTCTAATACTCTTTTTTACCTCTTTAAAAGATTCGGGGCTTAAAAAATCCTTCAACTTTCTCCCCATCAATTTTCCCTCGGTAACCCCAAAAGCGCTATCACAAGCAGGGTTTGAGAAAGAGAATGTTAAATCTTCTTCAAGATAAGCAAAACCCTCACTCATTTCTTCTATCAACTTCCTATACTCTTCATTCTCCCTGCGTAACTTCTCTATTTCTTTTTTATTGTTTTTTCTAGCCAAAACAGCACCTCTCAATTATAAAATAAAATGCAACTATTTAAAACCTTGCTTCCCTGAAAAAATTTCCTTTCTCTGATTAATAACATACTTCAACCCATCTTTCAATGTAGCCATCGTCTTAAGATCCTCCATATCAATTCCAAGATCGGCAATTGTCTGGGCTATCTCTACTCCTACACCGGTTAGTACAGCCTCCGCACCCACCAATTTAACCGCTTTAGCCGTACGAATCAAAAGATCGGCAACCGCACTATCAACTGCGCTTATACCCGAAATATCTATAATAGCCGCAGTTGCCCTCTTCTCTACTATCTCTGTTAACAAAGCTTCTGAAATCCTTGATGCTCTCTCGCTATCCAGAACTCCCAATACCGGAACAGTAAGGACTCCTTCCCATATATCAATCACAGGGGTCGAAAGTACCTCAAGCTCCTCTTTCTGTGCCTTTATTTTTTCCCCTTTTTCCAGTTCGAGAGTCTTTAGCCTGGTAACATCCCTTGTGATGCCTAAGGTGCCCATCACATTTCCTTTGTTATCATAAAAAGGTACCTTGGTAGCAGAAAGCCACTTTTCTTTTCCATCCGGCAATTCGATTTTCTGTACTTTATCAACGACAGGTTTTCCGCTAGACATTATCCCCTCTTCGTCTTCCTTCATCACTTTTGCTTCTTCCTCGGAGAAAAAGTCGAAATCTGTTTTACCTTTAAACTCCATTCTCGAAAGTCCGGTTCCTTCAGCTTTTGAAGCACTAACGTCCAGAAAACGACTTTCCTTATCTTTAAAATAAATTCGATCCGGAATATGCTCTAAAAGAGCATCAAGCAAAGTTCCTTTAAACTTGATTTCTTCAAGTTTCTTACGGCATGCTTTAAGCTCTTTTTCAAGATCCTTTTGGGTCTTCTTTTTTTCTCTCAAAGTTTATCCTCCTATTTATAAAAAAATTTGAAAAGGGTTCTTTTTGAAACTTAGACTCATGTGTAAAATAGTTATTCATAAACCTCTAAAAACCTTACCATAAAAGAAATTTAAGAGAAAAAAAAATTTTGTCAAGGCACTTTTTCTCTCCTAAACCCTTTAACGTTTAAGGCCTCGTATAGCTAAAAGCTAAGGACGAACAATTGCTATACGATACGTTCTGCTAAATTATCAAAAAGCCATTAAATAAAATGCAAAAACTATTCCAAAAATTAAAGCACTGATAATCAAAGCCTTAAGCTAAATAGCTTTTGCAAAATAAGAAAGCGTTTCGCACAATGCGAGAAATCGTCCTGCTTCTTATAATTTAGAATTTACTTTTTTAACGACCTCTTCGCCTACCCTATTTGAAGATTCAA
>CAZQNI010000258.1:0-3045 GCA_964594255.1 uncultured bacterium
CCCGTTTTTTTTATTAACTACCTTTGAGTAATAAAGGACAGATGGTGCCGAAAGTAAATTTCTGTCCTTACTTACTGAAAGTAGTGAACTGTACCGATCATAATTTGGTCGGTAGCGTCTTCACCTATTAAACTTAAATTATAGCGGTTTGCTATTCTTACTGCGTTGTTTTGGGTCAGGAAAATTTCCAGACCTATATCAATTGGGATATTCATTGTGTTATCTTTGAGCTCTGGTACATCGTCTTCAACGACTATCGCATCTTCGGTACTATAGACGAATGCAGCACCGCCGTATAGACCAAACATCGGGCTAAGAGGCATATGATAAAGAACACCAAGACCAACTCCAAATACAGAGGCGTCAACACCTTCTGGTAAGTCTACTGTTGTCCCCATAAAACTGAGAATAGCATCTATCTCGAGAGCGTCCATCAAGAAATAACCGGCATTTATATCAATATTATACTCAAATCCAAGACTATCAAGAATATCACCGGTTCCGCCGGCGAGAACTGCTACGGATTTTGTACCAGCCGGAATCTGGGCAAAGAGACCCAGAGCACAAACTAACATTAACACTACTAAAATCTTACGCATATAAGTTCCCTCCTTAGTTTTCTTTTTAAGGCACCATCCGCCTTTTAAAGAAATATACGAAAAAAAACATTTTAGTCAAGGGTAAAATTATAAATAAATCTAAATTTAGCATAACATATAGCTTGATTTTAGTAAAAAGTTATATAGAATTAAAACATGGCAGAATTGAAAAGATGGCAAAAAAAAACAAAAAATAAAAAAAGATGGTACGAATTCTTTTTTAATTCAAAAGTAAAGGTATTCCAGGGAACAAAGTATTTTAATCCCCTGTGCGAAGTCAAAGGTGAATTTGTCGACCTTATACAGATTCATTCTTCAATTATACATAAAGCGAGAGCTGATATAAAAATGGTGGGAGATGGGTTTTTTACAAATAAGAAAGGACTTAGTTTATCCGTAAGGACCGCGGATTGCCTTCCTATGATTTTTTATCATCCAAAAGAGGAAATACTTGCGCTTCTGCACGCAGGATGGAAAGGAACTGCGCTCATGATTTCTAAAAAATTTTTGTTGAAGATGAAAGAATTATATGACCTGGAATTTAAAGATTGGGAAGTTTCTCTTGGTCCCTGTATTGACTTTTCGAATTACGAGGTCGGAAAAGAAGTATTCGAATTTTTCAACAAATTTAATATCGATGGTATAAAAATTAAAAATGGGTGCTATTTTCTCGACCTTGAAGAAGCTAACATTGATATTATTAAAAAATACGGTGTTTGTAAAATTTATCGGTTTCCCGAGAAAACTTATACCTCTGCACTTTTCTATTCGTACAGGAAAGGAGATACGGAAAGGAATGTAACTGTGGGGATTATTGAACCGTGATATAGGTATTAGATCTTAGGTATTAGGTTTTAGTTAAACAACAAAAATATTTCCTGTAAAGCTGCGTTCATCTGCGTCCTGATTTGGGATTTTGGGGGTGGGATTTAGTTAAAACTACAAAATATGTTTTTTTTCTCCGTGTACTCTGTGTGTTTTGTTTTTTTTCTCTGTGTTCTCTGTGGTAAAAATGTGGGGTGGAAGGGAAAAAATAAAGTTGACTTATAGGCGTTTCCGTTTATCTTTCTTTTTATGAATGATTTTATAGAACTCATTAAAACTTTGAGAAAAAAGTGTCCCTGGGATAGGGAACAGACTCTAAAAAGTCTTATCCCTCAGCTTATCGAAGAAGTTTACGAGCTTGATGTTGAAGTAGTTGACGATCATCTTGAAAGCATCATTGAAGAGTTTGGGGATGTTTTTCTTACAGTTTTTATGATGGGAGTTATATTAGAAGAGAGCGGAATCACTTTTGATAAAATAACAGATAAGATCTCAAAAAAGATGATTGCGCGGCATCCTCACGTTTTCGGCGAAGAAGTGGCAAATTCTGCCGAAGAAGTATTGGAAAATTGGGATAAAAGAAAGGGCAAAAAATGGAAGATCGGAAGGGGTTTGCCTGCTTTGCTACGGTCTTCTAAAATTCAAAAAAAAGCTTCACGGAAGGGATTTGATTGGGAGAATATTGGAGGAGTTTACGAAAAAATAAACGAAGAGCTTGAGGAGCTTAAGAATTCACAAAACGAAGAAGAAAAAATAGAGGAATTAGGAGATATATTATTTGCGGTAGCCCATCTGGGCAATTTTCTAAATATAAATCCTGAAATGGCTCTGCAGAGGGCAAATGATAAATTTGAAACTCGTTTCCAGAAATTAGAAGAAATGTTAAAAGATAAAGAATTTAGTGATTTATCAATGCAGGAACTTGAGGAAATGTGGAAGAAAACAAAAAGTATTAATACATAAGAAGGAGGAACCTTGTTTCTATTTTTACTCTCCGTAACAGTCAGCACAAGTGACCTTCATTTGAGAATGGATATGTTTAATAACAGTGTGTATTCAAATCGTTTTTATATTACAACTGATGATGGCGGTCTACTTTCTTTTGACCCCCAGGACAGCAGTTGGAATTGGGTAAATTCTATTTCGGGTCTTCCCAGTAATAATACAAAAGACCTTTTTGTGCGGGACGATTCAATTTTTGTTTTATCGAGTGGAGGTATTTCAATATTTAGCAAAGATCTAACTTTGATAGGTTTTCAGGATTTTAACCCCCTTTTCTTCGATGACACTGATCCCTGTTGTATTAGCTTAAATCGTAGCAGAGTCATACTAGGAGGAGAAAAAGGTGTTCAGTGGTTTGCTTTAAACAAATTTGGAAGTTTTGGTAATGTATATGATGTAAGTCATTCGGATTATAATTTTAAAGTGTTTGAAATTTTTCCTCTTGATACCTGCTATTTATTCGGAACCAGTAGAGGAGTTTTTAGAGCTGATTCTAATTTCGGAGATACTACTATGATTTATTCTTCCGGTGAAATTTATGCTCTTTTTGTTTCTGGTAGTTCAATATGGGCAGGAGGCAGCTGGGGTTGTAAAGAAGTTACAGGCGATTCAGCGGTTT
>CAZQNI010000259.1:0-3020 GCA_964594255.1 uncultured bacterium
CCTTCTTTTGTCGCAACGGCTTTTATCGTACCGGGCGTGTAGGTTAGTCGCCACACTAATTGATAATCATCTTCGGTTTTTTGTCTCTTACCACACGATACACCATTAAGGAAAAGCTCTACTTCATCATAATTCGTATATGCCCATACATCTATCGTTTTGCCTTCTTCCCAGTTCCAGTGAGGAAAAATATGCAAAACGCACTTTTCTGTCCATTCAGACTGGTAGAAATAATAGCCGTTCTTCGGAAAACCTGCTAAATCCATAATGCCAAAATACGAGCTGCGTGCAGGCCAGTCGTAGGGGGTGGGCTCTCCCAGATAATCGAATCCGGTCCATATATACATACCGGAAATAAAATCATATTTTTTTACTATTTTCCAGGTTTCTTCATGGGTGGTGCCCCAGGGAGTACTGCAGTTGTCGTAAGAAGAACATGTGTAATCAGGGTTTCCGTCCAGTAAAGGTAAGTCCCATCTGGGAGGCCAGCGTCTTATGCTGTCCGAAGGCATATCGTACGAGCCACGGGTTGCCAGGGCTGAATTTGTTTCTAAGGCTATAAAAGCTTTTCCCGGATATATTTTTGGAATTTCCGGATATTTCTCATGGCTATAGTTATAGCCTATTATATCCAGAGCGCCAGACTTGATAACCGGATTTGAAGGTTCGGTACTGTTGCATGCCGATGTAACAGGGCGTGTTGGGTCGAGATTTTTTACTATAGATGCAAGTTTTTTTGCGATTACCGAACCGCTGCTGTCCTCTTTATCCCATTGTTCTATAACTTCGTTACCTATACTCCAGATAAACACACTTGGATGGTTACGGTCTCGTTTAATTAAGTCTCTTAAGTCTTGTTTGTGCCATTTTTCGAAATGCAGATGATAATCAAATTCGGTTTTACCCTTTTCCCACATATCGAATGCTTCATCCATTACAATGAAACCCATTCGGTCGCACAAATCCAATAATTCAGGTGCCGGTGGATTGTGTGAAGTTCGAATGCCATTGCAACCCATTTCTTTTAATATTTCAAGCTGACGTTCAAGAGCACGTGTGTTTACAGCAGCTCCCAGGCATCCAAGGTCGTGGTGGTTACACACGCCTTTGATTTTAATGGGTTCTCCGTTAAGAAAAGAACCTTTCTCGGAGTCGAAATTAAAATAGCGTATACCAAAAGGTGTTTCATAGTCATCTGATATTTTCCCGTTATACTCAATTTGACAGATAGCTTTATACAGGTAAGGATTTTCGACAGACCATAAATTCGGATTGGTTACTTCTAATTCCTGTTCAATAGGAGTAACAGAATCTTTTAAAGTTCCGGTAGAAGTAAAACTTGCAACCTTTTTTCCTTCAGCGTCATAAATAGTAGTTTTTAAAGTTATTTGCTGTTTTTTCTCTGATTTTTTCTTTATGTCAGTTTTAATATTTACCTGGGCAGAATTTTCTTTAATCTCAGGTGTCGTTACAAACGTTCCCCAGTGGTCCACAAAAATCTTGCCGGTATGAACCAGCCAGACATTTCTGTAAATTCCCGAGCCAGAATACCATCTTGAATTTGGTTGCTTGGAATTATCAACTTTTACTGCAATTACGTTTTCCTTTTCTTCGTAGTTAAGGTAAGGAGTTAACTCGTATCTGAAAGAAATATAACCATACGGCCTTTTTCCCAGATAATATCCATTTATCCACACTTCGCTGTTTTCATAAATGGCGTCAAAGTCAATAAAAATCAATTTATCTTTTTCCGTCTCAGGAATAGTAAATGTCTTTCTATACCATCCTATCCCTCCGGGTAGAGCTCCTCCTCCGGGAGTGGCAGGATGTTCATTGCTAAAGTTCCCTTCGATACTCCAGTCATGCGGTAAATTTAGGGTTCTCCATTCGGAATCCTCAAATTCGTACTTCTCCGCGTTGTTCACATTTCCTAAATGGAATTTCCAATTCTCGCAGAAATTTTCGGTTCTTCTTTCCTTTAAAGTAACCCTGGTACAGTGGCTAAAAAATGTAAGCAACAAGAGAGAAAGAGATATTATTTTAAAGCCTATTTTAATTTTCATAAACGAGACTCCTTTTATTTAACTAATGTAAATTTCAATGGTACTCTAATCCATCTTAACAGACTGGGCGGAACCATTATATTTTACTGTTTTATCCGGTTTGATATTAAAATCCAGTTTTACTTTTCTATCTTTAGAAATCCAGACGACATGAATAGTTCTTTCTTTTAGCATTCCTTGAAATTCTCCCTGTCTTTTCCCGATTATCAGAGTACGGGTTTTTTCATCATATTTAAAAGGTATAATTGAAAATGCTCCTTTTTCATAGTTATAATTCACGTTTTCGTCTTCATAAAGCTCAAAATTAGCATCTTTACCCGTGTAAACATACAAAATTAACGGATCAGCGGGCTTTTCGGTTGAATACTGAATTTCGGGACCAAATGGAATAATAGAACCCTCCTTTACAAAAATCGGTATATCTTTGTAGGGCGCGGAAGCAATAACCGTTTTACCGCCAGAAAAATATTTCCCTGATTTTAAATCATACCAGCCTGGTCCGTCTGGTAGATAGACGGCGCGTTTCCGCACCTTATATTTGGTTACCGGGTTGATTAAGAGTGCCGGACCGAACATAAATTGATCACCAATATTTAATACTTTCTCATCATATCCAAAATCCATAACAAGAGCGCGCATTATTGTATAATCCCTTTGTGTAACCATGCCTGTTAGAGAGTAAATATAAGGCATTAGCCTATAGCGTAATTTGTCGTAATATAACATCGATTGGTAAGCGGGATGATCAGGAGGTGCAACGTAAAAAATTTCGCGATAAGGGTATTCTCCGTGTACTCGCAGTATTGGACAAAAACCAGCGAACTGAAACCATCTCGTCATCAATTCTTTCCACTCAGCCAGATCTTCGCCTTTTGCGTCCATATAGCGAGACTCAACGGAAAATCCGCCGACATCCGTTGTCCAATAGGGGATACCGGATAAACAGAAATTTAATCC
>CAZQNI010000260.1:0-3018 GCA_964594255.1 uncultured bacterium
TAGCCCTCGAAAAGAAAAATCTGGACGAAGCTATTATACTTCTTAATAGAGTTGCCGACTCGGATGATCCTTACATAAGAATGGAAACATTTAAGACGAAATTAGGATTATACCTCTTAACTGATAACCCTCAAAAAACAATAGATGAAGGGAAAGAATTCATCGAAAAATACAGTGGTAATTCGGCAGAAGCTTATTATATAATCGGTAATGCAAATAGATTAATTGGGAACAAAGACAAAGCATTAGAAATGTACAAAAATGCACTAAAAGAAAGCGCCTCTACTCCCTCAGGAAAACTCATATATAGTCTGGCAGAGTTATACTCTGAAAAGGATAGCCTTTCAAGAGCTTTATCTATAATTGAAAAAGGGAAAAAGAACGAGTCGCTTTCTTTGCTTAAAGGAAAAATTTTGATGAAATTAAAGGATTTTGAAGAGGCAACAGAATCTTTTGAATCTGTCGAGAAAAGAAGAGATAGTCTTGGAGCTGTCGCAAAATATCATCTGGGAGAAATAAAGGAATTCCAGGGAGATACTTCTGCCGCTCTTGAATTATATAAGGAAGCAGAAGCTAAAGGGGAGTTTGGGGAAATAAGCGAAATGGCACAAGCCAAAGAAGAAATATTCGAAAATATTTCATTACTTCGAACCCTTTCTGAGAAAACAAAAAATGAGGAAGAAAACGATGAGGAATCAGAGCAGAATTATGAGAAAAAAGATTCTTCTTATTTATTCTTCAGGATAGGAGAGATTTATTATTGGAGTCTAAAAGAAGCGGAGGAAGGTGTTGGATGGTACAGAAAAGTACACAAGGAATTTCCTGAAAGCTCATATGCACCCAAGGCAATCTTTACTCTCATAAATATAGAATTAACCGAAGACTCGACTTTTTCTCCGGAAGCGAGTGAACTTTTTTCGATTTTAACGGAAAAATATCCAAACACAAAGTACAGCGAGAAAGCAAAGGAACTTTATGGAGACTACTTTCAGGATACTACCAGTTCTCGAGAATAAAAAACTCGGACCTTATCATAAGATTACACTAAAGGATGCGCAAATGTACAACCATGCAGAGTGTGGAAATTTTATAATGATAGGGCTGCAA
Organism: uncultured bacterium; assembly: GCA_964594255.1. Lineage (GTDB taxonomy): Bacteria > Hydrothermota > UBA3072 > UBA3072 > UBA3072 > JAFGHJ01. Next base: position 1,108 of record CAZQNI010000260.1, read on the forward strand.
GGTTTAGACCCTTATCTTCCCAGACCTTTTTCTTTTCTGGAGGGAAACAAAGAAAGTTTCTCTATACTTGTTAAAATGAAGGGAAGAGGAACAGAGCTTTTATCAAAAGTTAAAAAAGGTGATAAACTTAAGGTTCTCGGTCCCCTGGGTAAAGCTTTTTGCCCGCCGGAGAAGGGAGTTCTTATAGCAGGAGGAATAGGTATAGCTCCTGTGTATTATCAATCAGGATGGATGAAGGGAGGTATATTGTTTTACGGTGCCAAAAGCAGAAAAGATCTGATTCTTACGCGGGAATTTAAGGAGAAAGGGTTTAAAGTAAGAACTATTACCGAAGAAGATGGAGGTCTTGTTACCGATCTCTTAAAAAAACATACCGATGAACTGAATGGTAAGCAAATATTTATTTGCGGTACAAATGAAATGATTAGAAACATCAAAAGGATTTTAAACATAGAACAAATTGATAAAGCCTATGCATATGTGGAGAAAAGAATGGGATGTGGTCTGGGTGGGTGTAAATCCTGTGCGGTAAAAACTGTAGAAGGATACAAGCTTGTGTGTACGGAAGGACCAATCTTTCCCCTTAAAGAGGTAAAAATTGCTTGATCTATCAGTCAAATTAGGCCCTCTTGAGTTAAAAAATCCTATAATCCTTGCCTCAGGAGTGTGGGACTTTCCCTATACAAAAATAATCGACTTCAAAAGATTGGGAGGGGTCGTATGTAAAGGTGTTTCACTAAAACCGAAAGAAGGCAACCCTCCCCCAAGAATTACAGAGACGCCTTGTGGGGTAATCAATTCCATAGGGCTCGAAAACAAGGGGCTTGAATATTTCGAACGCGAGATCCTGCCAGAATTGAAGAAATTAAGAACCCATATTTTCGTGAATATCTTCGGAGAATCAGTCGAAGAGTTTAAGAAAGTTGCATCTAAAATCAAGGAAGTAGCGGGGTTGGAAGTAAACATAAGTTGTCCGAATGTAAGCAGGGGAGGAGACAAATTTGCCCGAGATCCTAAAATAGTTTTTTCAATAACTAAAGCGGTATGTGAAGAGACAGAATTACCGGTTATCGTTAAACTTACCCCATCTATCGAAAATATCGAGGAAACAGCCCAGGCAGCCAAAGAAGGGGGAGCCATGGCAGTTACCGCTTCCAATACTTTTCCGGGACTTGTAATAGACATAGAAAGAAAAAAACCTTTATTCAAAAGGATAACGGGGGGGCTGAGCGGACCTGCCATAAAACCCCTTGCTTTGTACAACGTGTATAAAATTAAAAATGCAGTCGACATACCAATTATAGGATCAGGAGGGATTGCCGATTATAGAGATGTTCTTGAATACCTCATAGCCGGTGCCGCAGCTGTTCAACTGGGTAGCATTATATTTAACAACCCCCTTGCACCAATTGAAATCTTGGATAACTTAGAATGTTGGATAAGAGAAAAAGGTTATGAAAATTTAAAAGAAGTAAATAAAAAATGAAAAGAGAAGCCAAAGATTTTTTAATAGTGTCTTTAGACGTTCCTTCAATTGAAGAAAGCTTAGTTATAGTTGAGAATTTAGGGCCCTTGGTAGATTTCTACAAAGTGGGGTTGGAACTGTTTGCTCGCGGCGGACCTACAATTGTTGATATTTTGAAAAAGAGAGAGAAAAAAGTCTTTCTTGATTTGAAATTGCACGATATTCCGAATACGGTTTCGGGAGCGGTTAATGCCGCAATTGACATGGAAGTGGACGTCTTAACCTTGCATACTCTCGGAGGCTTCGAAATGATGGAAGCAGCTCAAAAAGCTGTATGGAATAAAAAATTAGAGAAGCCTATTATACTGGGAGTGACAATCTTAACAAGCCTTGATGAAGCGTTTTTAGAAGATGTACTCGGTATTGAGAAGACTTTAAATGACGAA
>CAZQNI010000261.1:0-2986 GCA_964594255.1 uncultured bacterium
AAGAAATCTCGGAGGTAGTTAAAGTGGGTAGAGAGGAGAACGTGCAGTTAGTTGTAGATAATCTTCAGAGCGGCCAGAAGGTTGGCAGAACAATAGCTGATGAATTGAAAAGTAAGTATATAATTTTCTCAAACTTCCCGGACGAAGATGGTTATAAAGCAACTCTTCTGAGCAATATAAATCTGTTAATGGAAATCTTAAGTGATAAAGATACAAAGAGTTAGTAAGTCCTTTAGCGGCAAAGAAATTTTATCTGACATTTCTCTCAATATAAAAAAGCAAGATTTTGTTGCGATAATAGGTCCCAACGGAGCGGGGAAAACTACCCTTCTTAAAATTATAAACGGACTTCTTATTCCCAATGCAGGGGATATCCGGGTATTTGACCTCAATCCGGTTAAAAATGGACTTGCTGTAAGAAAAAAAATCGGTTTTATTTTTCAGAATGAATTCATAGCAAAGAATGTTCCTCTTTCAGTTAAGGATGTAGTTTGCGTGGGAAGAGTAGGCGTTAAAGGGCTTTTTCGAAATCTAACAGCAGAAGATTTTGCGTCTGTGAGTAGAGCTATGGATGAAATTGGGATAATGAGTTTGGAGAATAGACCCGCAGGTTTTCTCTCAGGAGGAGAACAAAGAAAAGTCTCGATTGCAAGGGAACTAGCAAGAGATATCGAGATTCTTTTATTGGATGAAATTCTTATGAATCTAGATCCTGCTTCCCAGATGGAAATTAATAGTCTGATTTCCGGTATTTATAAAAAACATAAATTGACGATAGTTTTTGTAACTCATCTTCTCAGATATTTACCCGAGGAAATCACCAGGGTGGTAGCGCTTAAGGATGGAAAAGTATTCAGTGATTTTTCGCCCGAGTATTTTAATTCAAAAGATTTATCTGAGCTTTACGGTATTAACGAAGAAAATTTAAAGAAATATGTGGGAAATTTTAAGTTATAATTATTTCCAGAACGCATTAATGGGTTCTATTCTTGCCGGTGTTGGGCTTGGTATTGTGGGTGTATGGGTGGTTCTTCTTCGGATTCCTTTTGTAGGGATTGCCATATCACACGCCGCTTTTGCCGGTTCTGTAATCGGGCTTCTTTTTGGCGTGAATCCTATTATTATGGCAATAGTTTTTTCTCTTCTGGCTTCAGTTTTAATTGGTCCTATCGCGGAAAAATCGGGTCTCGAGGCAAACGTTATTATCGGTATTATTTTTTCGCTTGTCCTCGGAGTGGCTTTTCTCGGACTCGGTTTGATACAGGGTCCGAAAACGGAAGCATTTAATCTTATCTGGGGAAGTATTCTAACTCTTTCCAGGAGTAATATTTATATCAATGCGGGAGTAACTTTTATTGTGATTATTTTTTTACTTATTTTCGGAAAAGAAATAAAAGCGGTATTTTATAACAGAGAAGTTGCAATGTCGTCCGGGATACCTGAAAAGTTCATTTTTTATAGTCTTCTTTTTCTTTCCGGATTTGTTATCTGTTTGAATTTAAATACAATTGGCGGAATATTGATTTTTGGTCTGTTGATAAACCCTCCTTCAGCCGCAAGAATTCTAACGCACAGTCTTTCTAAGATGTACCTGCTTTCTATACTTTTCGGAATTGTTTCATGCTTTTCGGGTCTTTTGTTTTCTTATATGTTTGGAGTACCTGCCGGAGCAACAATAATAATTGTTTCTTCCTTTATTTTTATAATTTCTTTAATACTAAGAGGTAGGAATGGACGTTGATTGTTTTGAGAAATGGGCGGAAAACTGGGAAGTTTCTGAGAAGTCGAAGATAATTGCCGGAATTTTTGTTAAAGAATTGATCGGTAAGAATTCGAATCTTATTCTGGATTTAGCTTGTGGTAAAGGAGTGCTGCGAAATTACTTTCATACTAATATTCCTGGTTCGAAGGTTGTTTATGTAGATAAAGCTTTTGCCATGATTAGAGGATTAAAAGAAACTTATCCTGATGAAATGGCGCTAAGGGGTGAAGGTGAGAATATTCCTTTCGGTAAAGGTGAATTTGATGTTGTTATAATTTTCAATTCTTTTCCTCACTTTACGGATAAAGAGAAAACCATTTCGGAGTGCTATCGAGTGCTTAGAAAAGGCGGAAGGTTGATTGTCGGACACTCGTTGACTCCCAAAGAAATTAATCAATTGCATAGAGATGTAGGTCCGGAGGTCGCCGAACATCAACTTCCGGGAAAAGAGGTTTTTATCAAGATGTTCAGCAAATCGGGTTTTAAAAATATAGAATATTTCGTGAACGATTATTTTTATGTTATGGGATTTAAAGAGTGAAAAACCAATGAACCACAGAGCACACAGAGAAGAACAAAGAACTCACTGAGCGCACAGAGAAAAAATTTATGTTGTTTAAAACCCAACCCACAAACCCAAGTTAATCTCACACAAAGCCACGAAGAACACAAAGCCACACCACCCCGTTTGTTTTTTTAATTTAACTAAAACTTAAAACCAAAATTCAACAACAAATCACACAAATAGCACGAATAAAGAAATTTTTTGCTCTCTGTGTGTTTTTCTTTCCCCGGTGAACTCTGTGGTAAAAAACCCGGGGTGGCGTTATGTGGGCTTTGTGAGCTCTGTGTTTTAATTGGGTTGGTAGGTTGGGGTAAACAAAATAAAATTTCTGTGTCCTTTGTGGTCTTTGTGGTTCAAAAAATGGGGGGGTAGGGGGCAAAAAAACTAATTGACAAAGTTATGAATTTGGCTTATAATATTAATAGATAGAAGTTTTTAAAGGAGGTGTGTATGGATGGGCAAAAATACAGTTTAAAGGATGTGTTCAGACTGCGTATCAGGATTTGTATACTCTTAGTACTGGTTGTTTTTATTCTTGGATTTATCTTCAGCCCGGAAGTGAAAATTGAACGTGAGATAGCTCCTCCCCCGGCACAACCGCCTATTCCGTTTGAGCCTACAGAAGAGATGGTAGATATAGATGAAATACCTACAAATGA
>CAZQNI010000262.1:0-2982 GCA_964594255.1 uncultured bacterium
TAACCAGGATAGAACAGCAGAAGAAGAAAAAGAATAGAGTAAACATATATATCGACGGTGAGTTTTCCTTAGGTCTATACAAAGACACGGTAACAAAGTTCCACCTTTACGAAAACAAAGAAATCGCACCCGGTGAAATCTCTTTAATAAAAGAATTTGAAGTAATCACGGATGCAAAAGAAAAAGTCAGAAATTACATTTCATATAGAGAAAGATCTAAAAAGGAAATAAAAGATTATCTTACCAATAAAGGAGTCAAAGAAGAGGTTACTGAAGAAGTGTTAGCCGACTTCGAAAAAGCCGATTTGATTGACGACCATAGATTTGCTTCTTCCTGGATAAAAGACAGAAACAAAAATAATCCTAAAGGTAATTTTGCTCTTAAAATGGAATTAAAGGATAAAGGAATTGAGGAATCCGAAATAGAAAATCTGCTGCAATCCGTCGACGAGAAAGAAAACGCCCGAAAGGCTTTCGAAAAAGCAGTCAAAAAATACGGTAACAATAAGGCTTCAAAGGAAAAAATCTTTGAATATCTTAAACGCCGGGGGTTCGAAATACAGACCGTTCTGGAAGTGTCGGAAGAACAATTATGAATATAGAAACAAAAATAAAAGTAAAAGCTAAAGAAATTGGATTTGACCTTGTAGGAATGACCGATTTAGAACCCTCTGTTTATCAAAAAGAATACAGAAGTTCAATCGAAAAAGGCATTAATAGAGATATTAAATATTTAAAGGAAACAGAAGAGGAAAGACTTTTTCCAAGAACAAAGTTTCCGTGGGCAAGAAGTATTGTTGTACTTGGTGTGAATTACTGGCAAGGCGCTTTCCCTCCGTTAAGAAAAGAAGAGGTACGTATCTCACGATATGCCCTGGGAGTGGACTACCATATTGTTCTATCAGAAAAATTATCCCTCTTATCAAAATTTATAAAAGAAGAAACAAAAACAAAAAAAATCAAGTTTTATTCGGATACCGGAGCTCTTCTTGAAAAAGAGTTAGCCGAGAGAGCGGGTCTCGGCTGGATCGGAAAAAATACCTTACTCATAACAGAAAAATTCGGGTCCTGGATATTCCTAGGAGAAATGCTTCTTGATATTGAACTGGAAAAAGACAAAAAGGGAGTAAACAAATGCCAGGATTGTGAGCTTTGCCTTCTTTCCTGCCCAAGTAAAGCTCTCACCGCACCTTACTCTCTTAATATAGAAAAGTGCACGGCATTTCAAACCGTTAATAAGAAAAGTGATTTACCCTCATGGTTCCCAACGGATAAGAATAATTACATTTTCGGTTGCGACATATGCCAGGAAATATGTCCTTTCAACTCGAATGCAAAAATCACTAAAACAAAAGATCTCATACCAGAAAAAAGGATAATAAACCCATCTATAGAATATCTCAAAACCTTATCGAAAGATGAATTTAATTTACTATTCTCGCATACTCCAATTAATTGGGCAGGAAGAGACGTCTTTATAAGAAACCTGAAAGCTTTTACCAAAAGCCGCTCGTCACTTGCAGCTTCCCGTTGAGGCTATTCCAAAACGTATAATTTTTAAGGTAGTTCAACCCTTTAAAGCCGGCCCTACATCGAATTTTGATAGATCTTCGGCTTTTGGCACAGCCTAACTTGATAGCTCAAAAGTTCTAAAATTTTTTGAAAAAGATTGCGAATTTCGATTTATATACTATAATATTGTTTTAGGAGCAATTTATGCCAAGATTAATAAAAGCAAAGGAAGTTGATTCAACAAACGAGTGGATTAAAAAACGCTTAGCAAAACTCAACGACCTCGATAGTTTTGTTTCGGAAATACAAAATTCAGGGAAAGGAAGGAATTCTAAAGACTGGTTTTCTCCCAAAGGCGGTTTGTGGTTCTCAATATTACTTGAAAAGTTCTCGGGTAACGAAGGAGCTCTTTCACTACTTTGCGCAACTGCCACATGTGAGGCTCTCGAAGCGCATAACCTTTTGACCAACATTAAATGGCCAAACGACATAATCTTAAAAGGAAAAAAATTGGGCGGCATTCTAATCGAAAAAATACAGGGTAAATTTATAATAGGGATCGGTCTTAACCTCAATCTAAGCAAATCCGATTTCCCTATACCTCTTAAAGATATTGTAATAACATCAAAAGAAACACTACATAAAGAACTCGATGTCGAAGCAATTGCTAAAGAAATAATCAAAAGAATCGCAAAAGGCAGAAACAATCTTGAAGAAATCCACAAAAAATATCTAAAACTAAGCGGCGATTTAAACGAAAAAGTTAAAATAAACGACGGGGAAGAAACTTTTACTGGTAAAGTAATTGCAATCCAAGCGGACGGAGGAATAATTATAAAAAACGAAGATACCGAAAAGGTCTTCTACTCCGGCAAGCTTTCTTACTTAAGTTAGACTAAAAACACAAATACCACAAAGATTTCAGAACAAACAAGTTATTAGCTGTTTGCCTTTTGCTTTTAGCGTTACCCCCCGCTATACCCAAATTTTAAAATTTACCTCGAAGTATTTAGAGTTTTATAGTTTTTGAAGCTAACGGCTAAAAGCCAGTTGACAATATTTATTCCCCTTTAAATAAGTTCTCTATCTCGCTCCTATATTTTTCTACAATTTTCCAATTTTCTTTGCTGGCTTTCATTTCTCCGGATTCCTCGGTTTCTTTCAGGCTTTTTCTCATCTCCTCTTTCTGCTCTTCTGGTACATTAGGATTATCAAGCATCTTCTTCATCATCTCTCCGGTAGCTGATTCCATCTGACCATAAACAATAGCACCCAAAATTTTATTGTGAGTTGCGCCAAAACTTTCAAGAGTAAAGCCATAATCCTTTAGAGCCGCGTCAATTTCTTCTTTGTATTCTTTAAGCTCTCCCGCAAACTTCATACCGCTTACAAGGTCTTCCTTATCGGCTAAAGGCCCAATCTCTTTCTCTTTTTGCTTTGTAATCTCAACAAACACCGGAAAAGCTTTTA
>CAZQNI010000263.1:0-2970 GCA_964594255.1 uncultured bacterium
GCAGATTTTTCTCCCATACGCTCAAGTTCTTCTATATCCTCCTGTCTTAAATAATATAGATCAGCATAATTGGAAACTAAATTTTTTTCTACTAATTGGTCGACAAGAACTTCTCCCAACCTATCTATATCCATCCCGTCCCTGCATCCATAATGCAAAATACTCTTCTTAACCTGAGAAGGACACCCGACATTTATACATCTATAGTAAACTTCTCCCTCAGGGCGAACGAGAGTTTCGCCGCAAACCGGACATTTATCCGGAAATTTAAACTTCTTTTCGCTTCCGTCTCTTGCTTTTTTATCCACTCCCACAACATGAGGAATTATGTCTCCGCCCTTTTCAATAAAAACCTTATCGCCCACGCGAATATCTTTTCGCTCGATTTCATCCTTGTTGAAAAGAGACGCCCTCGAAACGGTTGTACCAGCCACAAAAACCGGCTCAAGCATAGCAATAGGAGTAGCAATACCGGTTCTTCCTATGGACACTTCTATATCGTTCAAGCGGGTAACTTTTCTTTCTGCCGGAAACTTAAAAGCTACAGCCCACCTGGGAGATTTCGAAGTAGAACCTAAAATTTGTCTTAGCTTGAGATTATTAACTTTAAAAACAAGACCGTCTGTTTGATAAGGAAGATGGAATCTTTCTGCATTCCATTTTTTTATCAAGTCTTTTGAAAGTTCAACACTGCTTCTAACATCACGGAGCGAGCTAACCTTAAATCCGACTCCCTCTAAAATATCAAGCGCTTCCCTGTGTGTTTTAATGTTATCGGGCAAATTACCGTAAGAATGGATATAAATATCGAGATTTCTTTCAGCCACTACTTTTGAATCAAGGCTCTTCAATGTACCTGCAGTAGCATTCCTTGGATTTGCAAACAATTGTTCCTCATTTTCTTCCTTTTCTTTATTCAACTTTAAGAAAGAAGAAATAGGCATAAAAACTTCACCTCTAACCTCAAGACGTGCATACTTATTTCCATCATTCAACAATTCAAGCGGTACACTTTTAATGGTTCTTAAATTCTGAGTGATATCATCTCCGACAACACCATCTCCCCTGGTTGAACCTCTAATAAATTTACCGTCTTCGTATTCAAGGGAAACTGCCACACCATCGACTTTCAATTCTATCACCCATTCAAGTGTTTTTTCTTCCCCTTCAAGGTGCCTTAATGCTCTTTGCTCGAATTCTCCAAGCTCTTCCTCGTCGTATGTATTATCAAGAGACAACATCGGAGGGTCGTGAGTAACATGAGAAAAACCCTCTAGAGGAGCCCCTCCTACTCTCTGTGTCGGAGAATATGGGTCGCGTAATTCAGGATATTTTTCTTCAATATCTTTTAATTTACTTAACAATGAATCGAATTCGAAATCTGATATCTCAGGTTGATTTAAGACAAAATACCTATAATTGTGGTAATTTATTTTTTTTCGAAGTTCTTCGATTTCTTTTTTTATTTTGTCAGAAATGTTCATTTATTTTTAAAATAAAATATCAAAATTTAAAAAGCAAAATGACAAATTGGGATTTAGGATTTTGGATTTAGGATTTAGTAAAAAAACAAAAAGAAAATCTTTGTGCTCTTTGTGTACTTTGCGGTTCAATAATTTTCTTGGGAGTTGGGATGGGATTCTGGATCCTAACTCCTGGCTTCTGAATTCTTTCTTAAAATTTCTCATTTTAAAAAATTAAAGCAAAAAGCAAAAGGCGAAAAGCCAATAGCTAATAGCCCAATTTATCCACTCTCAATAAAAACTAATCCATTTGCTTCCTCAAAAACGTCGGCACATCAAGATCATCTACAATCTTCTTATCTCTTATAAAAGCTGGTGTATCGAAAATTTCCAGATTTTCCTTTAATTTATTTAATTCGCTTATTCCATCAAAATCTCTTGCGGTTGCAATTCCTCTAAAATCGATTTTATCTATTTCATCTTTTTCCGGTTCTCCTATACCTGTGGCAATCAATGTAATCTCCGCCTCAGTACGATTTTCTTCAAAAACAACTCCCATAAATATATCACTATCCTCATCATCCGCTGCACCGACGGCATCCCGTATAACTTCCATTGCCTCTTTCATTTCTTTCAAAGTGAAATCTTCTTTATCGACTGTAAAATTAACGAGAGCCGCTTTTGACTGAGATATATCCGTATCCTCAAGCAAAGGTGAATTGATAGCTCCCTGAGCAGCCTCCAAAGCCTTATTTTCTCCGGAAGCTCTTCCCATACCCATCAGAGCTTTACCTCTTTTGGACATTACAGTCTTAACATCCGCGAAATCCAGACTCCAATAAGCGTCTTTAAGCAATAACCCGCTGATGCTTCTAACTGCCTTCATTAAAACGTCCATCGAAACTTCACTCAAAGCTTTAGCAAGAGACATATTACCTATACTCATCAATCTATCGTTGGGGACGACAAGCAACGTGTCAACAACCGGAGAAAGAGCTTTTATTCCCTTTTTAGCCTTTTTTATTCTACTCGACTCATAATAGAAGGGTGTTGTAACTACTCCAACAGTCAAAACGCCTTTTTCCTTGGCAAGAGAAGCAATAATAGGAGCGGCGCCAGTACCTGTTCCTCCACCCATTCCGGCGGTAATAAATAACATATCAATATCTTCGGTTAAAACCTTCAAATCTTCAACACTTTCTTCTGCCGCTTTTCTTCCAAGTTCCGGATCACCGCCCGTACCTCTACCCCTGGTTAGTTCCCTGCCAATCTGGATTTTATCACTGGTGGGAACTAAATTTATGTCCTGCACATCGGTATTGACTGCCCAGAAATCGACACCATACATACCTGATTCTACCATTGTAGTTACGGCATTTCCGCCACACCCTCCTACCCCAACAACTCTAATCTTAGCCGGACTATTAGTTTTACCTTTAGATTTAAACATTGAGCCTCCTTTTTAAAAAAACTCTTCAAACCACTGATTCATTCTTTTTAAAACGGA
>CAZQNI010000264.1:0-2970 GCA_964594255.1 uncultured bacterium
AAATGTTCCGCAAGTATAGTTTGATCCTGACACAGGATTACCGCTCGTTCAATCGCATTTTCAAGCTCACGGACATTTCCCGGCCAGGAGTAACGCATCAATACTTCCATTGCCTCATCGGAAACCCCCACAATATCCTTACGGTTTTTATCGGCATAAGTTTTTAAAAAATTCTGCGTGAGTAATGGGATATCGATTTTTCTATCCCGTAGAGGAGGCAAAGATATTTTGACCACATTGAGACGGTAATAGAGATCTTTTCTGAATTTTCCTCCCGCTACTGAATCTTCGATAATTTTGTTTGTAGCCGCAAGAATTCTTGTATCGGCTCTTTTTTCCTCTGTAGATCCTACCGGGTAGAAAGTCTTATCCTCTAACACTCTAAGCAGTTTTGACTGAAACGCAGGCGAAGTCTCTACGATTTCGTCAAGGAAAATTGTGCCCTTATGGGCAATTTCGAAAAGACCTTTCTTTTTCTTATTAGCTCCTGTGAAGGCCCCCCTCTCATATCCAAATAATTCGCTTTCGAGTAGTGATTCAGGCAGAGCGCTACAGTTTATGGCAACAAACCGGTTTTCTTTTCGCGGAGAATTAAAATGTATTGCTTTCGCGACTAATTCCTTACCGGTTCCTGACTCTCCCTGAATTAATACCGTTGCTTCTGCGGAAGCTATACGCTCGATTAATTCAAAGATTTCTTGCATTTGTTTGCTTTTTCCTATTATTCCCGAAAAACGAAATTTTTCCTCGGCTGTCTTCTTCAAAGACTGATAGCTCAATATGAGTTCTTTCTGTTCAATAGCTCTTTTAAGTATTTCCAGTATAGCTTTTGTAGAGGCAGGCTTTTCAATGAAATAAAAAGCTCCCATACGCATCGCCTTTACAGCAAGATCAATAGAAGCGTGCCCTGTTATCATTATTACCGGGAAATCAGAATCGATATTCCTTATTGTTTTTAGCATTTCTATTCCATCCATATCCGGAAGCACAAGATCGACCAGCACAGCATCAAAGTCAATTTCCTTAAATCTGTTGAGTCCTTCCTCTGCGCTTGTGGCCGTCGATACAATAAAACCTTCTTTTTCTAACGCCTCACTTAGTATCTTTAAAAGCTTTTCATCGTCGTCCACAATGAGTACTTTATTAGCCATAAATCCTCCTCACAATATACTTTACCTCGTTTTTTACTTTGATTTAATATATATAGAAGAAATCCTTTGTCAAGTATATTCTACACTTGTTTATTCTAATTGTAACAGACAAAGACATGTCTTCCCGCTTATCTAACTGACATACAATGCGTTGACACCTGGAATATTTCTTTTATAGTAATTAAATATTATGATTCAGTTTAAGAAAGCCAGCGATTTAGATGTTTTTTTGATATTCAGGTGGCTTGTTCTGCTTTCCATAATTCTCATAGCGGGTTATGCTACGGAAGATCTTTCCAGAATAGGTGTTATTTATATAATAGCTTTTTTGTATTTTGCTTTTAATCTAACCTTAAGAATATGGAAGCCAGCGCTTTTAACAAAGCAGGTGATCCTGTTTTTTTTATTTCTTTTTGATATTATTGTTGTCTCTATTGTTTTTTATTTCACGGGAAGCATAAGTTCGGATTATTATATTTTTTATTTTCTCACCATAATGATGGCTTCGATTTCATCGGGTTTAGCCGCATCAATAGCGATTACAATCGCGAGTGCCGGAATTTACGTATGGCTAGTTCAACAAAGGGGAGGTTTAAGCTTTCAAGATCCTGTCTTTCTATTAAAGCTTGTTTTCTTGCTGTTGACTGCTTTTATAAGCAGTTTATGGAACAAAATTATGAAGGAGAGGGTTGAGACAGTAAAAAGAAGTGAAGAGCAGGAGAAAAGAGATATTCAGCAGTTCTATAGAGGAGTCGTGAGTTCTATAAACACCGGGATTGCGGTTTTTGAAAATGTGGATGGGGAGATGGTTATGAGGTTAATAAATCCGAAAGCTCAGGAACTTACAAAAGGGGATACTAATATTGTTTCCATTTTACAGGAATGCGTGAAAGAGTTTGGAAACCCGGGCAGGAGCAGTCACCTGGTAAAAGTGGATAGAGGCAAGTACTGGGGTATTAATCTTGCTTCCTTTAAGGATGAGAGGAAAGGTAAGAAGGGTACAATAGTTGTATTTAATGATATAACTGAGAGAAAAAGAATGGAAAGAGAGATGCAGCGGTCAGAGAGGATAAATCGCTTAGGTAAATTGACTCTTCAAATAGCGCATGATTTAAGAAACCCGCTCGGTACAGTTAGCGGTTTGGCTCAGTTACTCACGATGTCGTCTAAAGATGATAAGGGGAAAAAATACGGTAAGGAAATTTTAAAGGCTACAAATATAATAAATGAATTAATAGGAGATATGCTTGATTTTTCTAAAGATCACGAGTTGAATATCGAGGCATTTGATTATTTGTCCTTCCTGTATGAAATTGCAGATAATTTCAAAAAGTCTAAAAACATAAAAGAGAAAAAAGGTAAAATTAAATTCAGGCATGATAGAGGAGATTATAAAATCCTGGCAGACAAAGAGAAACTCAGGAGAGTTTTTGGTAATCTAATAAATAACGCATGCGATGCACTAAATGAGGGCGGACAAATAGATGTCAATTTAAGCGAAAAAAACGGTAATATAGTAACAAAGGTAATAGACAATGGTTCAGGTATTCCTGAATCTAAAAAGGATGAAATTTTCGAGCCTTTTGTAACCAGTAAGAAAAATGGAACAGGTCTGGGACTTTCAATCGTCCAGAGAATTGTTTCTGCGCATAAAGGAAAGATTTTTGTAGATAGTAAAGAAGGTGAAGGAACAGAATTCACAATTGAACTACCCAAAAAAGGAGGAAAAAATGCCTAAAGTGTTAGTGGCTGATGATGTACCTTCCATTTTATACTTATTTAAGGAGTTTTTTAAACTTAAAGGTTTTGAGGTCGACAC